>RFIY01000187.1 GCA_003695505.1 Candidatus Dadabacteria bacterium
CCAGTTCGTCGAAACGCTCGGGCGGGCAAAGGCGATCGCCGGTAAAGCGCATACCGAGGATCTCGAGTCCATCGTCGGCAACGCGGCGATCCAGCCGTTGGAGGCCGTCGGGATCCAGTCCGAGGTCCCGACGATGGCGCGTCGACAGCGGCAGCGGCAGTGATGGCTGGCTCAACACCGGCGCATCCACGATCGGATCGATGGCCAGCAACAGTCCGAAGCCGCCGGTCAGGCACATGCCGATCAGGCCGACCTTCTGGCCGCCGCAACGCTGTGATGCCTCGTGGCAGAGTCCGCGAACCCAGTCGGCAATCGGCGACGGTTTGCCCGTTGCAAACAGCGTAAACTCGCGGCGAATGCAGACGAGCGCGGTATATGCCGCCGACTCCACGGGTCCCGGCTCCGGCCGACCGAACAGCAACGGCATGAACACGCAGAACCCCGCCTGGTGCAGCCTTCGTCCGAGATCGACGCATTCAGCAATCATGCCCGGCAGTTCGTGGAGCAGCACGACCGGCGGATCATCGATGTTTCCGGTCCAGTACACCGGTCGTTTGGTCTGGCCATCCGAGTGCCAGAACTGCTCGAATCCATCCAGTGGGGGCGCGTGCATCAATCCTCCAGTGGGCTACGGCGTAGTGATTTGACGCGGCTGCGCCGACGTTTCGCGTCGAGACGGCGCTGCCGCGCGGCCCGGCTCGGTGTCGTCGGCCTGCGGGACTTCGGCCGCTGACGCGCCTGCGCCAGCAAGGCTTCGAGCCGGTGCAACGCCTCGCGCCGGTTGTCGGCCTGACTGCGCGAACCGGCCGCTTCGATGACAATCGTACCGTCGGTACGCATGCGTCGTCCCGCCAGACGCCGCAGCCGGGCAAGCGTCGGTGCATCGACGACCCGCGACCGTGCCGCATTCCAGAACAACTGGACGGCGGTGGCCGTCTTGTTGACGTGCTGTCCACCGGGGCCAGAAGCGCGCACGAATCGCCATGTCAGTTCGTCTTCAGGTATCATCACAACGTTCCGGGTACTTGCCTGTTCATTGTAAGACCTCTGCACCGATTCGGCACTTGACGACAGCATGAACTCGCATTTCGATCCAGCCACGGCACGCGAGGCGCTCAACCAGTTGCGTACAGAGTTGCTGCAGTTCCTCGAACAGAGTGACGACGATGCGCAGACGGTCAGCCTGGAACGGCCGATTGGGCGCCTGTCGCGCATGGATCAGATGCAGCAACAACAGATGGTGCTCGAACAACGCCGCCGCGCGCAGCGCCGGCTGCAGCAGGTCGATGCGGCTCTTGAAGCACTGGATCGCGGCGACTATGGTCTCTGCGCCGAGTGCGGAGAGCCGATTGCCCTGGCCCGACTCAAGGCGCTGCCCGAATCGCGCATCTGTATCGACTGTCTGGAGGAACGCTGATGAATGCCGGTCCCATGCCGATTCCCACATCGCTCCGCGACCTGCCCGCCCGTCACGAACGCGTGGAGACCGATGACGGCGCATCACTCTACTACGTCGTAGTTGGAGACGGCCCGCGTACGATGATCCTGGCCAATGGCCTCGGCGGACGCCTGTATGCCTGGGCGCCGTTGATTCGGCAGCTCGGCAGCGGCTGGCGCTTCATCACGTGGGATTACCGCGGCCTGTTTGCATCGCATGCGCCAGAGGCGACCGGCGCGCTGGCCATTCCCCGGCACGCCGCGGACCTGGTCGCGATTCTCGATGCCGAAGAGATCGACCGGGCCGTCGCCGCGGGGTGGTCGATGGGGGTGCAGGTTGCACTGCAAACCGCGGTGGATCACCCCGAGCGGCTCAGCAGCCTCGTCCTGTTCAATGGCACATGGGGGCACATCTTTTCGACCGCGATGCAGCCGCTGATCCGCCCACGCGGCTTCGAGCGGTTGTTCCATCGTTCGGTCGAGCGCATGCTTGCGGACCCGGATCGTCTGCGCCGGCGGTTCGCACCGATCCGTGACCGGGGTGCCCTGTTTGCGCTGTTGCAACGCGCATTTTCACCTCTGTCCCCCAATGCCGAAGAAATGCGCCGGGCGATCCAGCAATACTTCGATGACGTGCTCGGCGAGAGTTTCGCAACCTACCTGCGGCTGTTTCAGGAACTCGACGCGCACAGCGTCTTTCACCACCTGACCGAGATCCAGACGCCGGCGCTGATCATCAGCGGCGGCCTCGACCTGATGACCCCGGCGCGGGAGTCTCGTGCGATGGCAAAGCGCCTTCCGGATGCAGAACACCTGCACCTGCCGCTGGCAAACCACTACGCGCTGCTGGAATACCCGGAACGTGTCGGCGCCGCGGTGCGCGCATTCACCGAACGTTCGAATATGTAGCTGAGATCAGCCGCACTGTTCCGGACCGATCGCCACGCTGTACGCCCCCTTGAGAACGGCGTCGATCAGCCAACCTCCAGTGACTTCGCGGGGTGCCACCTGCCTGAACCCCGTACCGCTCATACACGGCGCCTGCTCGTCCTGATCCTCGCGCGGGTACCAGAACCTCGCGGTGCCCGTCGTTGAGGTTACCCCCTCGATTTCCAGCGGTCCGCCACAGTTGTCCGTCCGGACAGCCTGCAACCGCCCTGGTGCCGCACGTGGATATGGGCGTGCCATGCAGGGATGGAACGTCCCCCTCGGATTGCGAAAGTCATCGTCCTGATGGGCCGCGAGCCAATCCTCCGACGGCGGGTACTCGATCGAATGCGGGTCGCCGGACGTCTGCTCCCACTGCCACCAGGCACTGCCCGCGCCGATAAAATCGTCCTCACGTTCTGCGAACCGCCGATACCATGCGTCGTTCTGCTCGGGCGTCCCGCGAAAACTGCCGAACTCTCCGATCCAGAGCGTCGTATCGTAGGCTTTCGCAAGCGTTTCGTACAAAGTCGCGCCGTCGTCGACCGTGTACTCGGTGAGGATCGAGCCAAAGTAATTGTGCGGAGCAAATACCAGATTCGGGTCGTCGCTGAGTTCCAGATCCGGCAGTTCTCCGAGCGCAGGTTCGAAGAAAATGATATGTTCACCGATTCCAGCCTCTGCAGCGCGAATCTCCTCGATCGCACGCCGGTAGAACCGGGTCAGACCATCGACGGTACTGCGCTCACCAACACCAGGCTCATTGAGCAGATCGTACCCCGCAACACCGTCGTCTGCCGCAAAGGCGGCGGCGATGCGACCCCACGTCACCGCGAGCCGATCCTGGATACCTTCGCGGTTCTGATAAAAGTTCTCCCATGCGCGAATCACGGCCGGACTTTCCTCGCGAGTATCGGGTGTGCATGTCTGCAGCCCATCCGTGAACGTCGCCCACTCTGGCGCTCCGTCCCAGCCTTTCTGATGGTGCGTACCCGGAGGACAGGTCTCGGAGACAGGCGTAAAAACATGCTTTCCCCAGGCGTCCTGGTGCATGTCGATCACGACGTACATTCCCCTTGCGTTTGCCGCCGCTACAGCGTCGCGGACGCGCTGCAGATACGTCTGATCGAACTCGCCGGGGGCCGGCTCCCAGAACGACCAGCTCGTGACCAGTCGAATCACGTTTGCACCCGTCGCCGCTGCGCCATCCCAGTCTTCTGCTGACAGTTCCGCCACGGGTGGCAGGCCGGGAGCGCCCGCAAAATAGTCGCCAAGATGATTGAAATTGACGCCCCTCAGCACGACCTGGCGATGGCAAATATCGTAAACGCCGGCCGCATCGCCGCGCGTCGCAACCAGCCGCGGCATCGGCGGGCAGTCGTCGAGCACACTGTCGGCGGACTCAACAAGGCAACCACTCACGGTCACGATCAAGGCCAAACAAATTAATGCAATCACATTACCGGGGACGGAGCGTCGCGGATTCGTCATGCGTCAGACACCTCTATTCAGGGGAAACGTACATGCCCGGATCGGGACTTGCCATATTTTAGCAAGCCGGCCCGGATCCGGCGTCGGCGTGAACTGCTGGCGGCGAACACCAACGTGCGGCCCACGTTGGCAAAATTGCCGACCCCGTCTGTCGGCAACATCACCACGCCCGCGCGGCCTCAGCCCCCGGTTCGCCTGCGTGACGTCAAGGCAGGCGCCTCCCCGCCAATAACCCATCCAGAATCGCATAGTACGGCAGCTTCGGCCGCAGGTCGGCATCGAATGGCAGCGGCTCCGCAAAATTCTTGTAAAAGTACGGAATCCAGGACCGGGAATCATCGGTACCCCAGAAGACGATCGCGGTACAGGCGGGCACCGCCAGGCAGGCGTCGACAAGTCGACGGTAGCGAATCGCCTGCTTGATGCGCTTGCCATTCGTGACCGGTTTGGGAATCCCGAGGTCGACCTCGGTCAGATGGATCTCGACGCCCAGTGCCGCGAGTCGGTCCAGTTGCGCAATCAGTTCATCTCGTGACGGCAGACTGAAATGCATGTGCGCCTGCAAGCCGACGCCGTGGATCGGCACGCCTTCGGCCTGCAATGTTGAGATCAGGTTGACCAGTCGATCGGCCTTGGGCCGCAGCCCTTCGACCCGAAAATCGTTGTAGAACAGTTTTGCATCTGGATCCGCCTCGTGCGCGGCGCGAAACGCCTTCGCGATGAAGTCCTGGCCGATATGCTTCGTCCAGACGTTGCGCCGCAGACCCCAGTAGCCGGAAATCGCCTCGTTGACCACGTCCCAGCAGCAGACGCGACCACGAAAATGGCCGACGACCGTCGTCACATGGTCGAGCATCGCCTGTTCGAGCGCGCCCGGCTGATCGTCCCATTCGCCTTCGCGCACCCACTTCGCCCCGCCGTACCAGATCAGGGTATGGCCGCGCACCTTGAGTCCGGCTGCGCGCGCCCGGTCCACGAAGGCATCGGCGCGATCGAACCGGTAGGTCACAGGATGGGGATGCAACGCCTGGAATTTCATTGCATTCTCAGCGACGACCATCGAGAACTGGCTGGTGATGAATGTCGCATACGTTGCGTCATTGACGAATTCCGAAGCCCTTGCGGCGACGCCGATATCAATGCCGGCGCGCGCAGCGGCGACCTTGAGCGGCAGCTCGCGCAGTGGCCAGGTCTCTGGCTGCTCGGAAGGCGCCTCGGGCGTCGTCCAGTTGAACGACCACATCGATACCAGCAGAATCCAGGTGCCGACAAAACGGCCAAGCAGGTATTTGAAGAACATTTGTGCTGTCTCGTCGTGTGCTGCGTTGATGCACCAGCGCAATCGTTTGTCGATGGGAATCAGATTATTGTCGCACCTGCGCCACATCGCGGGCCTTCAAGCTGGCCTCGGCATTGCAACACATCCGCCAGCACGATACCCAACGCCATTTCAACAGGAGATGACTTTCCATGATTGCTGCCGCCACGCACACACGCCACTCCGGTACCGTCACAGGCAAAAGACGTAAAACGATTCTCGTCGTCGACGACGATCCCGACATTCTCCGCCTGTTCGAACGGATCCTGCCAACGCTTGACGTCGATTTCCATACAAGCGCGGATCCGGCTGCCGCGATGCGGGATATTCCGACGCTCAAGCCCGACCTCGTCATGCTCGACATCGCGATGCCCGTCGTCTCAGGCTTTACCGTCGCCCGCACCGTGGCCACCTGGGTACCCGACGCCCGCATCGCCTACATCAGTAGCAATGCCCACACCGGACAGCAACTTCGCGCGTGGCGGACGGGCGCGAGCGCGTTTCTTGCCAAACCCCTGGATCTGGAAACGCTGGCGCAACGCGTCGAGCATCTGCTCGACCATGCGCCTTCCGCGCAGGACATCGTCGTTATCGGTGACTTCGGAGCCACCTCCTGGTCGGAGCTTCTGCCGACGATTTCACACCTCGCGAACCGACTGTGCGTGCGCGTTGACAATGGCTCCGGTGTCGATACCGCGGTATGGATCGATTCGGGGAAAGTCGCCGACGTCGCACATGGGGCGCTGCGCGGCAAAGCCGCACTCCCCGCCGTTCGTGCAATCCGCGAAGGAGTCTATCGGATTTCCCTGGAGTCGCCGTCGGGCACGTCGCTGGACATCGCACCAGAAGCGTTCGCCACCGCCGAACTTCAGGACTGACGACCGCGCAGCCTGTAGCGGATCTTTTTCAGCGCCCGGTATCGGTCACGCCGGCATCCGAGAAACTCGCCATCTCCGCGAGGATGCGGGCCGCGCTGCGAATGATGGGGATCGCCAGCGCCGCGCCGCTGCCTTCGCCGAGGCGCATCCCGAAATCGAGCAGCGGCTCAAGGCCCCACTCGTCGAGGATCAGCCGATGTCCCGGCTCCACGGAGCAGTGTGCCGCAAAGATGTAGTCCCGCACGGACGGCGCAATGCGGGTCGCGACCAGGGCAGCGGCGGCGGTGATAAAACCATCCACCACGACGGGAACACGGGCCGCCGCTGCGGCCAACGTCACGCCGGTCAGAGCCGCGATTTCGAAGCCGCCGACCCGGCGCAGCAATTCGAGCGGATGCACGGACGCGACCGCATGACGTTCTAGCGCCGTGGAGACCGCCTGCTGTTTTCGCGCCAGACCAGCGTCGTCTACGCCAGTTCCGCGACCAATGGCCACGTCTGCCTCCAGGCCGAGCAACGCGGCCGTCAACGCCGAAGCGGCGGTCGTGTTGCCAATCCCCATCTCGCCGAGACCGATCAGACCGATACCGTCGGCGATCAGTTGATGGGCAATGGCCGCGCCGTGGCGGATCGCCGTCTCGCAGGCCTGCACCGTCATTGCCGGGCCTTCGCGCATATCGGCGGTTCCGGGCCCGACGCGCCGGTCGAGTACGCCGTCGAGGCCCGCGATCGGGGACGCCACCCCCAGATCGGCCACGACGAGACGAATGCCGGCATCACGACAAAGCACATTGATCGCCGCGCCGCCGCGCGCGAAATTGGCGACCATCTGGGCGGTCACTTCCTGCGGGTACGCGCTGACACCGGCCGCGGCGACTCCGTGGTCGGCAGCGCAGACGACGACCGCGGCATCCGGCACGGGCGGAAGCTCCTGTCCACGCGCGAGCGCGTACCTTCGCGCAATGTCTTCGAGCCGCCCGAGGCTGCCGCGCGGCTTCGTCTTGTCGTCGAGACGGGCCTGAATCGACGCACCCAATGCCTCATCGATCGGATTGATCTTGTCGGCCATCTCCTGAACCGGTTCCCAGGGCATTCGTCACCTCACTTTGCACAAAAGCGGGGGCGGCCCGGCCGGGCCGCCCCATCGAGATCAATATAGACCGAACGCTGACGGTACAAAACCATCCGCAAACGAACGCTCACCGAGCAGCGTGATCGCGGGCGCGGACAAGTCGGTTGCATACACGCCGATCACTGGCGTCGCCAATGTGCCGTCGCCGACGAAGAGTCGCTGATGGACCGGATCGGCAAAAAGCGTCGTCGCGTAAGCGCCCGCCGCACTATAGATTTCGGTTGCCGTGCCATCGGAAACGTTCACGGCATAGATCGTCTCATTCTCGAGCACATCCCCGGTCGCCCAGTCGGTCTGGCCGTAGCTGATCACGGCGACATGTGTCCCATTGATCAGGGCGATGACATCGGCCAGCGGTTGCTTTGCGAAGTCCGCGGCAAACAGCAACTTTTTCGTCGTTGGCGCAAAAGGATCGGAAACATCGACGATCCAGAGGCCCGATCGCGCGAGCTGCACCGTCGGACCCTTCGCGAAGTTACCGCCACAGACCAGGATCAGTTCCTTGCGCGGGCCGTTGAGTACAGCATCGCCGCAGTTTTCCAGCTCATCCGTCACAAGCCGGCTGACGACGCCATCGGTGACCGGATCGACCACGACCAGCGCCGCGGGCCCCGACAGGAACGATCCATCGGCGGTCATGTTCTGAAGGACAACGTACACGGCGTCACTGACCGCAACGAGCGCGTCCGGGCGGGCGTACGTCGGCGTCGTCGCCTGCGTCGCCGCCGACGCCCAGTCGCTGAGCGGTATCGTCTGGACGACCTTGCGTGTCGACGGATCGATCTTCAGCAGGTCGTCCCCGCTGTCGAGTGAACCGTCCGCGGCAAACACGAGTCCGTAGCGAGCGACGTACGCGGTCGTCGGGGAGATGGCCAGATAGTCATGCGGATTGTGTCCGTAAAAGGGTTCGCCGACCGACATCTGCGCCTTGACACTGCCGTTCTCGGTATCGAGCCAGATCAGCGACGCATTGAGCCGGTCGATCACGACAGCTTCACTGGTTGGCAGGTAGCCCCTGCCGACAGCGAGATCGGTCCCGATCGCATAACCGAGTACCGGATCGGTGCTGCCCGAGTTGGCCACGTCCTCGACCACGATGTTGCCAGCGAGGTCGAGCAGCGAAATACCAGCGGCGGAATAATCGGGCGCACGGCGCAACGCAATCAGCCCATGGCCCGCCAGATTCGGAAACGCGGCGGCGTTGGCCTCTGTCACCGACAACGGCGCATCATCGGTCGCGGAATCGGCCGTGTCAAGAAATTCGCAGCCGCTCGCGGTTGCCAGAACGGTTGCAAGCAGGAGCCAGAGACGTAAGGGGGAACGATGCATGGTTTTTTCCTCCGTGGTTGTGAAGGTTGAGACTTCGGTTCAGAATCTGCTGCTCAAGGAGCCCATCAGATGGCGTCCCGGCAGCGGGTAGGCGATCAGATCCATTTGTTGACGATCCATGACGTTATAGAGCGTGATTTCCCCAACCAGGCGGCCTTCCCGCCAGCCGAGGCGCGCACTCAGATCGACCTGCCTGCGCCCCGGCACGCGTACCGTACCGGTCGTATCGACCGTATGTGGCGATTCGATGCGGAAGCGTACCTGCGCGCCCGCGCTCAGATCGCGGGGCAACGGTTCATTCCAGCCGACGGCCGTGCGACCGCGGTGTCGGGCGCGTAGTGGCAGCGGCTTTCCCTGCTCCGCCGCCTGCGCGCTTTTCTGGCGGGCGTCGAGCCAGTCATACGTCTGTTCGAGCAGCAGCCGCTGGCGCCAGGCGAGGCGCAGCCGCCATTCGCTGCCCAGCAGCCGCGCGCCATCCTGGTTACGCGCAACGAACGTGTCGCTGGTCGAGCGCACGAACTGAATCAGGTCGAAATGCCAGCTCGCGAACGCGGCCGCGTCGAGCAGCAGATCCACGCCTCGCCCAAGATGTGGGGTCCAGGTCGCACCGGCATCGAGCGTATGCGCCGATTCGGGCCGCAACACCTGATTGGCCGGCAGCACGAATGCGCCGTCGCCGAACAATTCGAACAACGTCGGCTCACGTCCGGCCCAGGTATAGCCGGTCCGCAGCAACAGGTCCGCCATCGGGCGGACGTCTGCACCGACGTGCGCATCCGGTCGGACACGGACGACCGGATCCGGCACCAGCAATTGCCCGCCAAAGGTCTCGATGCGCGCGACATCGCTGCGTACGATGTCGAGCCCCAGACTGGCGGACAGCCGCACCAACTGCCCGGGCAACGGCGCCAACAATCCACTCCGCAAACTGGTTGCCAGCCGGACGGCGTTCGGCGGGTCGGGAGCAGCGGACAGGCGTTCGTTCGGGTCGTAGCGTTCGGCGTCGATACGCAGCGCCAGCGGCCACTCCAGACCGTGCGCCGAACGGGGGCTCGCCGAACCCCATCCGCCAAGCCGCATGGCCCGATTGTCGCTGTCGTTTGGCGCGATCCCGAATTCCTGCAGCGGATCGCGCTGCCGCTGTCGCAACTGGGCGTGGTACATTCCGGCGGACCACGAAGGCCGATTCCGGGGCGACAGCGCCACGGTGCTGATGAAACGACGTTCGTCGCGATCGGCCACGGTTGGTTGACGTAACCCGTTACCCGGCAGGCCACCCCGAAATCCGTAGGCCGAATGCATCGCGACCATCTGCAGATCGCCGGCCTCGACACGGGCCTTGATCAGGCCGTCGAACTGCTCGCCGTCGTTGTTGCCGCGCCGTAGTGTCTGATCGTCGGATGGGTCGAATGCTGTACCGTTGTCTGAACGGTACGAAAAGTTACCGTCCGTGCGACGCCACGAAACGGAACCCAGCACGCCGCCGCGCCTGAGCGGCTGGGTGTGCCCACCGGCCAGGTGTAATGTATTCCAGGCGCCGTACGCGGCTCGAAGCTGCGTTTCGCGGCGCTCGATCGACCGGGTCTGTAACCGGATCGCGCCGCCAATCGGTTGCGCACCGAGCACTTCCGGCGCGCCACTGCGCCAGACGTCGACAGCCTCGATGCCGAACAGATCAACCGTACCGATGTTCGCGCGTCCATCGAACCCGCCACCGAGCGGCACCGCATCGAGAAACACGCCGGTCTGCCGTGCACTGGCGCCCCGGACGGCGGTCCGCTGCTGCCCGCCGAGCGAACCGTCATCGGTCGTCGCGACCCCCGGCACCGTCTGCAACAGCCCGGTCAGGCCCTCGTCCAGATGCTCGACGACGACAGCGCGCTCCTCGGTCGTCGCGGCGACCGTCGGGGCAGCAGCGGGACGCACGGTCCAGCGCTGCCCGTAGACCTCCAGCACCGGCGGCGACACCGCGGCTGCAGCAGCCATCGCGGTCACGGCGGTGACCGCGACCATCAATTTGCACCTGCCATCGTTGGCGGGTGGTTGCGGCGGAACACAGTCCCTCCTTCAGACGCGCAATGCGTCTGCCACAACCCCCACGTGATCGGAAGCGGAATCCGGCCTGAAATCCATGGACGAGGCCGGCATGCCGTCTTCTCCCTGATCGCGAGGAGATACGGTTCAACATCGTCTGCCCAGGCCGGTCTCCTGACTCACGCATCATCGCCCATCCTCCGCCTTCCCATTCGCCGTGGCGAACAGTGGCACCGTGGAGGGAGCTCCGCGTTTACAGTGGCGCGACCGTGCCGGATTTTCACCGGCTTCCCGATTAAGGCAGGATCACACGTTGTGCAGATCCAGACGCCACCTGTGCAGATTTCCCATGGTAGCCCGTCTGGCGCGACGCGTCAATTGACTCCGGCAACCCGGCTGATACGGACCAGATCGAGGTGCTCGGCGAGATGATCGGCCCAGCGATCGATCTCGGCGTCCAGAATCGCGTCGAACGAACGTGCCGATAGCTCCGGCGCGCCGAGTAAACGCGCCAGCGCATCGCGGGCCTCCGTCGCATCGAACAGCCCGTGAATCGACGTACCGATCGTGCGTTCACCGTACGCGCCCTCGACCTCGCCGGCAGGTGCTGTCAGATCAGCCAGCGGCGCCACGGCATCGCCGACGACGCGCCCTTGGTGGATCTCGTAGCCGACCAGCTCGGCGCCGGCCAACGGCCCACCCATTGCGCCCTTGCCGCGCACGCGGCGAACGATCTTCTCGGGCCGGTATCGTGTCGCGACCGGCAACAGGCCGATGCCATCGACGCAACGCGGGCCGGATTCCAGACCCGCATGATCGATCGAGCGACCGAGCATCTGGTACCCCCCACAAATCCCGACGACCCATGCGCCGGCGGCGTGGCGCGCGCGGATCACTGTGTCGAAACCGCGGTCCCGCAACCAGACGAGGTCGGCCGTCGTCGCCTTGCTGCCGGGCAGCAGGACCAGACGCGCTTCGTTGAGCATCCCCGGCCCATAGGCAAAGCTGACGCGAAACCGGCGGTCGATCAGCAGCGGCAATACGTCATCCAGATTCGCCACCCGCGGACAGACGACGACGGCAACCGGCACCGCATCTGGATCCGCACGATCCAGGGCGGCAAGTCGCTCGATGGACTGGCTGTCCTCGATCGGTAGCGCCAGGTGTTCCAGATATGGCACGACACCGAGGACGGGCCGGCGGCACCACTGCTCAAGCAGCGTGATCCCCTCGGCGAACAATGCCGCATCGCCGCGAAAACGATTGACGATCAGGCCGGCAATGCGCGCACGATCCTGCGGCTGCAGCAACGCCAGCGTGCCGTACAATGCCGCGAACACGCCACCCCGCTCGATATCCGCCGCCAGCAATACCGGTGCTTCGGCCAGGCGGGCGGTGTGCATGTTGGCCAGATCGCCATCGAGCAGATTCAATTCCGCCGGCGAACCTGCCCCCTCGATCAGCACCAGATCGGCATCGGCACGCAAGCGGCGGAGACTGTTGGCGATGGCCTGGCGTGCATCATCCTGCGGCGCATGCCACTGCCGCGCGTCGCGGACACCGCAAACCTTGCCGAGCAGGACCCGCTGGCTGCGCATCTCGCCTTCCGGCTTGAGCAGGACCGGGTTCATCGCCACGACCGGTTCAATGCCGGCGGCGCGGGCTTGCAACGCCTGGGCGCGACCGATCTCACCG
>RFIY01000188.1 GCA_003695505.1 Candidatus Dadabacteria bacterium
GAAGTCGTGAATGCCAATCTGTTTGTGGAACGTATCCAGTCGACCCGGAAGTTTCGGAAACAGTCCGAAGACGATCGCGTTGACATGTCGCATCAGATAGGCGCCGATCGCATCCGGCGCCGGACTGAACCGGTCGAGCCGTGACGCCAGCGCCAGCAGCGGTGACCCCAGTGCGCCGGCCGCGAGCACGAAGGCGCGTGCGCGCACCTGCTGACGTTCACCAGTCGTGCGGTCGACAATCTCGGCTGACGTGATGCGCCGCTCTCCGGTCTTGAGGCAGACAACGACCTTGTTCGGCAACAGCAGCATGCCCTGCCGCATCAGGCGTGGTATCCATGTGCTGGCCAGGTCATTCTTGGCCGAGATCGCGCAGGCGTATGTGTCGCAGGTCGGGCAAAGTGCACACTGTCGCTCCCCGGCCCGGTAGTTGATCGCCAACGGTAACGGAAACGGATGCAGGCCCAGGGCCTCGGCCGCGCCGCCGATCCGCTGAGAAACGTCCGCCAGTGGCGCCGATGGCTGCGGGAATGGGCCGGAGCGTGCGGGCTCGGTCGGGTCGGCGCCCGCCGTGCCGGCAATGTCGAGCGCGGCCTCGGCCTGGTCGTACCAGGGCGCAATTTCGTCATAGCCAAACGGCCAGGCGGCGCCGCTGTCGCCGACGATCTGCGGCAACGGCTCGAAGTCGGCTTCGCGAAACCGCAAGGAGACGGCGCCGTAAAACACGGACGGGCCGCCGACGTTGTGGTAGGCGCCCATCTGCGGCTTGTTCCCGCCTTCGAGAACCAGATACGGGCTTTCAAAATTGTAGAAAGGTGTGTTGTCCCCGGTCGCATCCGGCGCCCAGTTTTGCGGTCCGCGCTCCACCCAGCCGCCACGCTCGATCATGACGACACGGCGACCGGCTTCGACAAAGGGCTTCGCGGCCAGCGTGCCGCCAAAGCCGCTGCCGATGATGCAGACGTCAGCGTCGATGGTGCGGGGCATCAGGACAGGGTTTCGGATGTCGCAGGCAGGTCGCGGGTGGACGATTGCGATTCGGACTCGCGTGCTTCGCGGAATCGCGAGGATCCGAATCCGACGGTGCGGCCGACCAGCAGAATCATCAGGCCGGTCAATGCATAGCTGACCACACGGGCGCGCCGGATCAGGCCGAAGGCCAGGCCGTCAGCGGCCGACAGGCCGAGCATCCGGAACGCCTGCGTAATGCCGAGCTCGTGAACACCGAGCCCCTGCGGCATCACGAAAAAGATGCTTGCAGCGCCCATGATCGCAGCTTCGACGAGGACGACATCGCCAAACGACGGCGTGTAGCCGAGCAGCAGGAAGATCAGCCAGAGTTCGACGAACTTCGAACTGCGGCCGATCAGCTTGAATAACAGCGCAAGGTTGAGCTTGCGCCAGTTGAGCTGCTGCGCGCGGATATCGTCGGTCAACTTCAGCTTGTTGAGGACAAAACCGGTGGCCCGTGACGGTACCTGCGAGCGGGTGATCCAGACAAGCCCGATCGCGGCGACGACCATCAGGCCGGACAGAATCCCCAGGCCGTAGGCCATACCCGGTTCCAGTTCGACCGAAAACGGCGTGATGCCCAGTACCAGCGCCGTGAACAATACACCCGACAGCGCGTGGATCAGCCGGCTCTCGACGATGGCGCGAGAGGCGTCTTCGATCGGAATAAACTTGCTTAGATGCGAAACTTTGTACGGCTCGCCGCCGAGGCCCATCAACGGGATGATATTGTTGAATGCGTCGCCGGTCACCTGGGTATACAGCGTGTCACGGAACGAGACGCGCCGGTCGAGCAGGATCCACAGTGTCAGCGCAAACGGAATCGCCCACGTCACAGGCATCAGCAGCAGCCAGGCGGCCGATGGTCCGACGGTCTCGATGGCGGCACGCAAATCCGCGATTGGCATGTTCGTGACGAGCCAGACAACGATCAGCACGCCGAGCGTGTAGAAAAGGAATGTCGTCGCGCTGCGAGAGATCGCCTTCGATTCGGCGCCGCTGCTCGCCAGTCGCAACAACGCGATCAGAATGCCCGTCAGCGCGATGCCACTGAACCAGAACAGTGGCCCGGCCATTCCCGACAGCGCAAACAGCGGCACCAGTACCGGGAAGGCATCTGGCTTGAGGAGATTCCCGACCCAGCCCGTGATGCGGTTGATCCAGGCCGTACCGCGTTGTCGCTCGCGGTGGAGGTGAATGGTGTCGAGGACTTCGGCAATGCCGCTGCCCTCGTTTGCGGCGAGTCGGATCATCAGCAGCGTCAGGTAACCCCACATGCAGACCGACGCGGCGATCGCGTAGATATACGTCTGCGGTCCGCCATGCTGGTAGGCGTTCAGTCCGGCCGCAACGAAAAACGCGCCATAGCCCATGTAACGGCCGACGGCCGCGAGCAACTGGCGGCGCTCGCTGTCGCGATAGAGCAGCCGCGCCTGATCGAGGGCGGCATGATCGAGAATCGTGGCCAGCAAGAAGAGGACGCCACCGATCGCCAGCCCTTCGGGATGGCGCGCGACGAGCGCCGCTGCCGTGACGAGCACGGCAACGGGTAGCGGCTGCACGAGCCACAGCGGAACGTGATGGCGCGCGAGCCAGCGGCCAAGGCGGCTGGACAATGGCCGAACGATGCGGCGGCCGAGCGCGGTTGCCGGCTGCCAGCCGAGCTCATCCGACAGGTCACGCTCGACCTGGCGGACGGCGGCGGGGTCGAGGCGGTGATATTCATCATCGGCGGCGTTGCGGTAGTGGCTGTCGGCGCGCAGCGCGTCGAGCAGGCCGGCGACCGTACCGTGGCGCGGCGCGCCGTCGCGCAATGCC
>RFIY01000189.1 GCA_003695505.1 Candidatus Dadabacteria bacterium
CGGCCACGCCCACCGAAGGCCGGCAGCCTGGCGAGAAGGTCAAGGCGGTCCTGTTCCGGCAGGCTCCGGACATCGATCCGCTCCAGAATGAATCCCATGGCTTCCACGGACTGAATCGCCATGTCCCGAATCATGGCGAAATTGTCTCGTGTAATTGGATCTGTTTCCTGATACAGCAGCCCCACGTCATCGTCGTAGAGATGATAATGGACGAACAGTTTCACTCCCTGACTGTCACGCGTGATCACGATTGTGGCTTCGCTGTGTTGCGTCGGATACGATTCCGCACTCATCAGGTTTTCGTTGATGGAGCGATGCAACTCGACGATGGCCCCGGGTTGTTCGCGAAATTCCGCAAGGTCAGCGCGATCTGGCAAGCGTTCGATCATCGCATCACTCTGCAATCAGCCAGTTGATGGGATGCTGCCCGGAGCGGGCGTCCGGATGCGTGACAACCCAATGGTCAAGACTCCCGTGTTCGTTATGCGATGCGGGCAGTTCCAGTTCAAGCAGCCGTTCGATGACGGCGCGTGCGCGCGCGATATTGGCCCGCATGGTTTCGAGGACCTCATCGACGGCCGCCCCTCCCTCGTGCGCACGCCACGAGTCGTAGTCGGTGACCAGGCACAGCGACGCATAGCAGATCCCAAGTTCGGCACAAAACCGGCTCTCGGTTGCGTTGGTCATGCCGATCAGATCGGCGCC
The DNA here is from genome assembly GCA_003695505.1 of Candidatus Dadabacteria bacterium. GTDB lineage: Bacteria > J088 > J088 > J088 > J088 > J088. The sequence goes on from RFIY01000189.1 coordinate 706, forward strand.
CCATTGACGAAACAACGCGCTCTCGGCCCTTGTACCGAACTGTGGGCCTTCGATGCATACATAGGTTTCTGCCGATACGGCAGGCACACCGGCCTGGTCGGCGAGTGCCGCGATGCGGCTCCGCCAGTCTGCACATACGGGATCGGCAAGCGATGCATGTCCAACGACGCCGTCTCCAAAATAACTACGTTTGCGATTCCAGGCCAGATCAATGAACTGTGTCGGCAACGCCAGTTGACCAGGGCCGATGGCTTCCCGCAGGCTGCCGACAGCGGAAACGGACAATACGCGACGTGCGCCCAGCCGATACAACGCCGCGACGTTCGCAGCGTAGGGCACCTCAGACGGCAGCAGTCGATGGCCTGGGCCGTGTCTCGGCAAGAACAACAAATCGACATATTTGCCGGAAATCCGCAGCAGATCGCCGGAGGGACGGCCCCAGGGCGTTTCTGGCGCCTCGACCCGAGCTGCACCGTGATGCTCGAGATCTGACAGCCCGCTGCCGCCAATGACCCCGACAACCGGGCGCGCCTGTTCGTTCCGGGCGTTCATGATCGTTCGGAAAGCTCCACAAGATCAACGGGTACTGCGTGTTCTGTGGTATTTAACGTACCACAGGCCGCGAGGATATTCCGCCCGCGCGTTCGCCGGATAAAACACGATATCGATGCATCCTGCAGCAAACGCTGAAAACGCTCCACGGCCGGGCGTGCAGGTCGGCTGTAACGCCCGCCGGGCCACGGATTGAACGGGATCAGATTGACCATTGCATTCAGCCCCGAAACATACCGAATCAGCTCGCGCGCGTCATCCTCGCTGTCGTTGATACCGGCAAGCAGCACGACTTCGAAGGTCAATTTTCGGTTTCGCAACGCACGGATTTCGTCAAGCAGCAGCGCGCGCAGTTCGTCCGCCGGCAGGCCTCGTTCCGCCGGTACGATACCCGCACGCACATCAGGGCGCGCCGCATGCAACGAAATCGCGAGATTGACACGCGATTCGCGTATCAGCCGACGTAGCGGCGCTGCGATTCCGACGGTACTGATCGTGACCCGGTCCGGCGACCATCCGAGTCCGTCTGTCGAAATGATCCAGTCCAGCGCGGTCCGAACGGCGTACTCGTTGTGCAGCGGCTCCCCCATCCCCATAAACACCAGGTTCGTCAGCCCGCGGTCGCCGCGATCTCGGAGCAGTCGATCGACCAGCAAAATCTGGCCGAGGATCTCGCCGCCGGTCAGATTCCGTTGCAGGCGCATTTCGCCGGTACTGCAAAAGGTGCACCCCATCGCGCAACCGACCTGCGAGGACACGCACAAGGTACGCCGATCCCGGTCCGGGATCATGACCATCTGCATCCGTTGGCCGTCGCGCAGCGTCACCACCCACTTCTCGGTTGCGTCTTCTGGATCCCGCCAGTGCTGCAACTCCTGCCACCAGGACCAGTCGAGTTCCTCGAACACCTGGTTGCAGAGTTCCGCGGACCAGGTCGTAATGCGCGCTTCACCACTTGCGGCATATTTGCGCTGCGCCTCGAACAGTTGCCGGGCCCGGTACCCGGGCCACCCATGCTCAGCAAACCATTGCCGCAGTTCGGCGGGTGGCATATCAGCAGGTAACGATTTCATAGAAAGATGCGCCACCATTCTGGAAAATGCGGGAACGCGCGATGCGCAGGCCACGCGGCTGGACGAGCGGCATCATCGCGAATCGGTGAATCGAACGAGTCAGGAGCGCTGGTCTTCGTCGACCTCGAGCAGGCGGCTCTGCCGAAACAATGGTAATCGCTTCGGAAGGACATCGACCGTTTCCCCGGTACGCGGATTACGTCCGCGGTATCCGTTGTAGCGGTGGACGCGGAATGAACCGAAACCGCGAATCTCGATGCGCTCCCCACGTTCCAGCGAACGGGTCATCATCTCGAAGAACAGATCGACCGCTTCCTTGGCCATCCGCTTCGAAATACCCATTTCGTCTGCCAACGCTGTCACGAGGTCGCTTTTTTTCACGGCGTCAGATTCTTGTCCTGGTCCGGGTGTTCAAGGTTATTCTAGCGAACAAAACGCTGTTGTCAAGTCAGATTGTCCCGCAACCTGTTGACGCATCAGGAATTTTAGGTACTGCCCCCGTCAGACACATCTTCACTCCAGGTCATCGCGTATCGGGGTGGCGCGGACAGCTCGACATGTTTCAGTCCGGCAATCCGTTCCCGCAGGCGCGCAACCAGCCACATCAGGATCGCCTCGAAACTTGGATAATCGATCAGATCCGCAAGATTGCGCCCATTCAGCTCTGTGACGACATCCTGCGTCGCCGTTTCGATCGCCACGAGATCGGTCGTCCACGGTTTGCCGCCCTCTGGCAGCGCCACGACCGCCGTTACCTTTACGACGAAGCGATATCCATGCGGGTGACGACATTCCCCCTGATGATCAGGAATCGACATACGCGCACGGAAATCCGTGCTGACCGACAGTTCAAGTTGCGCCATCGCCCCGCTCACGAAACGCCAGTCCGCGCTGCACACGTTCATGCCATCGCTGCAGCGCGGCGGCTCTGTCGCCTGGACTCCAGTCGTGTCGGTCCGCGAGCATGTCGGCAACGGCTTCGGCGATCGCGTTGAGTTCCGATGGTGCCTGATAGTACAATTCGGTGCGGCGCAACAGCACGTCCTCGACTTCCGCAACACGCTCGTGTTCGACAATGTATGTCAACTCACCCTCCGTCCAGGGTAGCCCTTGCGCCAACCGCCTGGGCTGCGCCTCGATGTATGGCCAGACGTGGACAAACCTCGTCCCGTATTGCATCGCCAGATGTTGCGCCAGCTCCGCATCGCCACAAAGCCGTTCGATTCGCGCAATCAGATCCGCCAGCCCTTCCTCGTCGAACAGCCCGCGCGCCCCCGGCAGCGGCTCTCGTGCGGTCTGGCAACGTTGAAGCTGACTCTGCCTGTCCGCCGGCAGGCGTTTCTGGGCGGCATCGACGGCTTCGGCTGCCATCAGGCGGTACGTCGTCAGCTTGCCGCCTTCGATGCTGAAGAAACAGGGTGCCGGCTCGACGATCTGGTGTTCGCGGCTGGTCTGGTAAGCACTCTTGCCAGCTTCCTGAACCAACGGTCGCAGACCGGCCCACGTCGCGACGACGTCCTGCTCGCTGATGTCGGCCTCGGGAAAATACCATTGCAGCAGTTCCAGCAGGTATTGGGCATCATCGGCCGTGACCTCTGGTTCGTCCACGTCGCCGTCGTAGTCCGTATCCGTGGTGCCGCAATACAGAAAATGTCGTCCCGGAATGATGAACGTCGCCCGCCGATCGCGTGGGTGCTCGAATGCCACGGCGTCCGGGATGCGCAATCGATCCGCCCGCAGCACCAGATGGATGCCCTTCGTCGGGCGTAGCGACACATCCAGGCCATCGATCCAGGCGCCGAGGGCGCGGTTTCCCCACGGCCCCACTGCCGCCACAACGGTACGGGTCAGCACCGTCTCTGTCTGCTCGCCTCGCCGGATCGAGATGTGCCACCAGCCGTCTCGCCGTTCTGCCTCCACAACCGGCGAATAATTGAATGCCAGCCCCCCAGCTTCTTCACCGCCGACGATGTTTTCCCAGACAAGCCGCGCATCACTGGTCGCGGCGTCGTAGTACAGCAGACTGCCGCGCAACCCATCTTCGCGCAATTCGGGCACATGCGCGATCGTGTCAGTGGCGGAAAACGCGCGATGCCGCGCGTCGACGCGAAAGCCCGTCAGCGCCTCGTACAGAAACAGACCGATACGCATAATGCCGGGGCCGGGACGTTGCCCGGCATAACGCGGGAACCAGAAACCCATCGGCCGCACCAGATGGCGCGCCAGCGACCGAAGCCGCCGACGTTCGTTCACGGACTCATAGATCAGGTGCAGGTCGCCCTGCTGCAAATAACGGAGTCCACCGTGAATCAGCTTCGACGATCGGCTGCTGGTTCCGCTGGCAAAATCCCGCTTTTCAAACAACGCGACGTCCATGCCGCGCAGCGCGGCATCCCGGAATATACCTGCTCCGGTAATCCCGCCGCCGATGACAACCAGGTCGAACTGCCGACCGTCCAGTGCGGTTGCCACCGGGACTATTTCAGAAGGGTTTCGCTGAACATGTAGACGACCTGCATCCAGCCCGCGATGCCGCCCAGGACCGCACCGAGTGCGATCAGCTTCCACTCATCCTTCTGGAACGCCGGACGCAGAACCCCTTCGAATTCCTCCGGATCGAGTTTTTTCATACGCTCGGACAATTCGCTGAACACATCAACCGACTTTTCGACGAATGTCCAGAGGAAGCCGCCCTCGCGCGTCAGTTCCTCGTCGAGTCGGCCATAGATCTCTTCACGCAACTCGTCTTCGCTGATCTGACTGAAGATCATTTGCGCCATGGGGTGCTGGCGGTACTGATCGATCAACGCGTCGAAATGTTTGCGCAGGATCTGCTCGATGACCTCCCGGCTTTCACCGTTCGTAATGAAGTCCACCATGTTCTTTGGATACAGGATCATCTGCGAGACAGTTGCGGCAAACTCTTCCGCGACTTCCTGCTGCCGTTTGTGAAACAGACCGTGCAATACGAACGGGCCAATCCTTTTCGGTTCCTTCGGCTCGAAAATCAGCTTCAGCGCCAGCCAGTTGGTTGCATACCCGACCAGCACGCCGGCGGCCGGCAGGATCCACCACTTCGGGTAAAAAATCCAGACGATAAACTGGGGAATGCCGAAAAGGAACCCGAACCAGAGGCCAGAGTTCTTGACGAAGCGAAATTCTTCGCGACCGACCGACAGGAACATCTCGTTCATCAGAGGCCGATTCCGCTCGATCGTGCTGATGACGATCTTGCGCAAGCTGATGATGTCTTCGATATTCTCGGCAAAGTCCGCGAGGATGTCGCGCGCGACCTGTTCGACCTGCTGCAGAACCTGCGCACGAACCATCGCCTTCGCGTTGTCGTCGAGGTTCTGCCACATCTGCGGCGCAAACTTCTGCGCCGCGTCGTCCAGCGTCCGATCGACCATCTCTTCGAGCGCCGGCCGAACTTCGCTGACGAAGGTGTCTGGATCAAAATGCTCGAACAGGTCGCTCAGCTTGAGCAGACGGGTCTCGATCAGATGTGTCGAAAATTTCGCCAGTTCGACGGCGGCGCCGGGAACAACCCCCTGCCACCCGAGATACGGGGGAATGCCAACGAAGTCAATCGGATGGAACATCAGATAGACCGCGGCAACGTTGGTCACATACCCGATGATCCCGGCAATAAAGGGGATCAGCAACACATACCAGTTCTGGTGAACTGCGTCGATCAGGACTTGTATCACGAGCTATACCGGTCCGGTGTCAGGTCAGTAAAAAAGTCAAAAATCGGGGCTGAAACACGCGGAAACGCCCGTTCAGGTTAGCACAAAACCGCCGTTTCCGGCGAGATCCCGTCCATTCGCCGCGGAGATCGGCCACGAAGCGGAAACCAGGCGGTTCCGGCGACGGCATCGTTGATCGTTTTGCGCCACGTTCCCCAAGCGGGGACGAAATGCGTCGCAGCCTTCCGCAGGTACAGGACACTCCAACGTCCGGCGCCGTCGTACAACGATGTGTACGTCGCGCATACGTCGTGATATGATTGTTGCGGCGGATGTTGCCAAGGAGTAAAACCGTGGGCCGGATTCTGATCGTCGATGACAGCAGACTGACATTGCAGCGTTATCGCGATCTGTTCACGGAGCGCGGGCACGAGGTCGAAACCGCTGACCACCTGTTTATCGCCCCATTGATGAGCCGCTTCCGACCCGAGGTTCTGCTGATGGATGTCAACATGCGCACCGAACGTGGAAGCGATACGATTCGCATTCTGCGCCATACGAATCTGGCGGATAACACCCGCATGTTGCTGTTTTCATCCATGGACGAGGACGAACTCGCGACCCTGACCGAAGAGTGCGGCGCGGACGGTTTCATCCGAAAATCCGATGACATGCAGCATGTGGCCGCTCTGGTCGAACGCTGGCTGGCAAGCGCACTGCAAAGATCGACGAATTCCGATGCTTGAGTTCTGGTACGACTACGCATCGCCCTATTCCTGGCTGGCCAGCGTCCTGATTCGTCGACACCGGATTCCCGTCGAATACCGACCCGTCTATATCCGTGGCTTGCCCACCTTTTCGAAGGGGGTGCCGTTTTCACCAGCAAAGTTGCGCTATATGATGCGCGACCTGGAGCGCCTGGCCGGCCGCTACAACCTGCCGTGGCGCGCTCCGGCGACGTTCCCGGTCAATGGCCTTTATCTGTTGCGGCTCGACCTGGGGCTTTCTGGCACACAGTACTTTGATGCATTTCATGCCGCGGCATTCCGGGCCGTCTGGAGCGAAGCGCAGCAGGTCGACACGGCCGAACACGCCGCGCGCGTCGCGGCTCAGGCCGGAGTACCCGCAGAGCTTGCCCAGCAAATTCTGCAGGACGATGCCATCAAGGCGCGCCTGCGTTCGGAAACGGAAGCGGCCGTAGAGCGCGGCATCTTCGGCCTGCCGACATTCGTCGTCAACGACGAACTGTTCTGGGGGCATGACCGCCTGTCCGACGCATTGCGCTGGGCTGGTGTCGCGATGACGCCCGATCTGGCCAGGGATCTGTGCTGATCTGACACCGGCAGCGATCGCCCGGCGACGTCGGACGTACCCGCATCATTGTTCGCCGTTGCCCCCCAGAGCGGCCTGCAGGGGGCGTATAACGCTCAGATCCGGACACGCCCGCCACGGGCGTGGCGCTCCATCTCGCGCTTCTGATCCCGTTTTTTGAGGTCTTCGCGTTTGTCGTGCGACTTTTTGCCGCGTGCGAGCGCCAGTTCGACCTTGGCGCGGCCATTCTTGAAATAGATCCTGAGCGGCACCAGCGTCAGACCGCCCGATTTGATCTCGCCATACAACCGGTCGATCTCACGCCGATGCAGCAACAATTTGCGGTTGCGTGTCGGATCGTCATGCCCGTAGCCGCCGGCCTGGTCATAGGGCGCGATGTGCGCATTGATCAGCCAGGCTTCGCCATCTTTGATGCGCGCGTAGGCATCCTGCAGGTTGGCTCTTCCGGCCCGCAGCGACTTGACCTCCGAACCGCTCAGGACGATGCCGGCCTCGAACGTATCGAGAATCTGATACAGATGTCTTGCCTTGCGGTTCTGAATCTGAACCGGTCCGCCAGATGTCTTCTTTTTCTTGCCCATGGCTTCAGGATGCCTGAATGTGCCCAGTCGTGCACGCAGTCAAAAAAAGGGCTCCGGCCAAAAAGCCGGAGCCCTTCCAGGCTGATACGATCCGTGCGCCGCTTAGTTGCCGGTTGTCGCTCCTGCCGACTCCGATGCAGCTTGCTGATCCAGATAATCCTGGAGCAGTGAGGCATTGTCATCGATCATGGTCGCCGTGAATGTTTCCATATTCGTCGTGACCTCGAACTCTACATATGGCTTGTAGTCAGACGTTTCAGTCACAGGCACAGCACTCACCGGCAAGGTGATCTTTGTACAGGTATTGGTCGTCTGGTGGGCATAACCAACGCCGTAAACCCGAACAGTGGTTGAAGATTTGGTCATCTTGACAACCAGACCCTTGTAATACCAGTACCACGCGACATTGGTGTAGCCACCGTTCCCGACTTGCCCGCCGCCAATACATGGCCCGGTGAATTGCGCATCCAACTTAACGCTATCGGCATGGGTGGTATCCGCATCGGGATAATCGTTATTCGCCGACTGGAAAAAGTTCACGCATTGCGATACTGCGTTGGAAGCCTGCAGCGGATCGTTTTGTGTTGAACGCTCGACAACCAGCAGGGCATCTACAGTCTTCGTCGTACCATCGGGACCGTTTACAGAGACGGCCTCATTTGTGAGCGCGATCATAAACGTATTGTTCGGGCTGACCCAGGTGTCACCGATCTGCACGTCCTCCGGCACCAGCAACTGACGCCCGTTGGCGGACAGGACTTCATTCTGGACACTGGCGACCGACGGCAACTCCCAGACATAACCGTTATGGGTAAACCGGAAACTGGTACTGTTGCTGGCCA
>RFIY01000190.1 GCA_003695505.1 Candidatus Dadabacteria bacterium
CCGGTCGTCAATGTCGCGCTGTGTTCGGCCGGTATCATTTTGTACAAGTACTACACCGAGGAACGTCAGAAGAAAGAGATTCGCGGTGCCTTCCAGACCTATCTGTCACCGGCGGTGGTCGAACAGGTCATCGAAGATCCCTCGAAACTTGCGCTTGGTGGCGAAAAACGCGAACTGACGGTCCTGTTCAGTGATGTTCGCGGGTTCACGACCATTTCCGAGGCGCTGGATGCCGAAGAACTGGCAAACCTCCTCAACGAATACCTGACGCCGATGACGGACCTCGTGTTCAAGCACGGCGGCACGCTGGACAAGTACATGGGGGATGCGGTGATGGCCTTCTGGGGCGCGCCGATTCCGCAGGAAGATCATGCGTTCCGGGCCTGCGATTGCGCACTCGAGATGATGCGCGTGCTGCATGAACTCCAACGGGATTTCGAGGCTCGTGGCTATCCACCAATCGATATCGGCATCGGGATCAACACCGGACCGATGAGTGTCGGAAACATGGGTAGTACGCAGCGAATGGACTACACGGTCATGGGGGATGCCGTCAATCTCGGTTCGCGGCTTGAAGGCATCAACAAGACCTACGGTACGCACATTATCGTCAGTGAGTTCACCTGGCGCGCCTGCGAGGGGCAGATCTGGGGACGTGAGCTGGATCTTGTTGCCGTGAAAGGAAAAAAAGAGCCCGTGCGCATCTACGAGCTGATCGACTACAAGCCGGTCCCGACGATGGTGCCGCTGGTCAACCGCTTTCATGAAGCGTTGCAGGTGTATCGTGACGGAGATTTTGCCCGCGCCTTCCAGATGTTCCAGGACATCCTGCGCGACTACCCTTCGGATGGGCCATCGAAGACGTTCCTCGAGCGGTCGCGCGACCTGCTCGAAAATCCGCCAGAGAGCTGGAACGGGGTGTATGTTGCGAAAACGAAGTAATTTTGCAACGTCGTTTGTCAAGCGGTAAGGTATTGACAGGACTGACCTGATTTGATAAAAGAAAGTCTGGCATCGCAGACGGAGGTTCATCGGTGAGCAGCACAGAAGAGCAGTTGTTTCAGAGATTCGGGAAGGAATTCCCGGCTGGCTACGTCCTTTGCGAGGAGGGCGATACCGGCGACGAGACTTATATCATTCAGTCTGGCAGTATCCGCGTCGTCAAGCGGACCGACCAGGGTGACAAGACCCTCGCGATCATCCCGGCGGGGGAGTTTGTCGGAGAAATGGCGACACTCCTCAACGAACCGCGTGGCGCCACGCTGATTGTCGAAGAAGATGCCAAGCTGCTGGTGATCGACACAAATACCTTCGAGGCGATGGTCAAGTCGAACGGTGAGATCGCCTACAGAATCATCAAGAAGCTCGCGGAACGCGTCAAGAATACGAACAAGCAGCTCGAGATGATGTCCTTCAAGGACGCAAACCGCAAAGTTGTGTACGCAGTCGTCAATGCCGCCGATAAGGGGCAACAGCAGGATGACGGCAGCGTGCTCGTCCGGCTGTCCGTCGGTGACATTGCGTCGATGACCGGCCTCGACGTCCCCAAGGTCAACGAAGTGGTTCAGAAGCTCGTGGGGGCCAAGCTGTTGAAGCCCCACGAGGAGGGCTACCTTGTCCCTGATAAGAACAAGTTGTTTAAATTCCTTGAGTTTTTGGCAATGAAAGAACAGTTCGGCGACTTTTCTTCCTGATTGAACAGGCAACGCAGCGGGGCGGAATACCACATATGGATGTACAGATTCTAGGATGCTATGGCGGGCAGTTGCCCGAGAAGCGCCTGACGTCGTTTCTGATCAATGGCAATGTCCTGATTGATGCCGGGGGCGTCACGGGCGGTCTTGATTTCGAGGGTCAGAAGAAGATCGATCATGTGGTGATCAGCCACGCGCACCTCGATCACATCAAGGATCTGCCCATGCTGGCCGACAACGTCATTGGCAGCCGTCCCGATCCGATCGAGGTGGTTTCCGCACCAGAGGTGATCGCGACGCTGCGAAATCATGTGCTGAACAACCACGTCTGGCCGGATTTCACGGTCATCCCTACGGCGGACGCGCCTGTGCTGAGATACCGGGAGGAACCCGTTCGGCAGACGTTCGAAGTCGCCGGACTTACCATCGAGTTCATCCCGGTCAACCATCCGGTACCGACAAATGGTATGTTCATTTCGGACGGCAAGTCGACGCTGCTGTTCACTGCGGATACCGGTCCCACGGACGAAATCTGGGCGCGTGCAGCAGATTATCCCGATCTGAGTGCGGTGATCCTGGAAATCAGTTTTCCGAACAATCTCGCCGACCTGAGTCTGCTCAGTGGGCACCTCAGCCCGTGCCATATCCCTGAAGAGCTGGCCAAGCTGGGGCGCGACGACATTCCGGCCTATATTTACCATTTCAAGCCGGGATTCGAAGGGGCACTGATCGAAGAGGTCGCCGATCTCAACATTCCGCATCTGCGTCCGCTGGTGCAGGGAGAGCACATCCAGGTCTGATCTGGCCGTTTGCATCGTCGGGACGATCAGCGGTACACTGTCCGCTTGATGTCACAACACGCTGATTTCAGAACCGCTCCGGTCGCTGACCGCCGGCGCGGCGATTTACAGAATTGTACCGGTCAGCAGGAACAGAACAGGAGCGGAACGCGATATGGCGCTTTCGGCAGAAGAAAAAAAGCAAATCATCGATCGGTTCAAACGTGAGGACGGTGACACCGGATCTCCCGAGGTTCAGGTGGCGCTGCTGACAGCCCGGATCAATCAGATCTCGGATCATCTCAAGCAGCACAAGCACGACTTCCACAGCACGCGCGGTCTGCTCAAACTTGTCGGACAGCGGCGGCGTTTGCTGCGCTATATCCAGCGTCACGATATCGAAGGGTACCGCTCGCTGATCAAGGAGCTCGGACTCCGCAAGTAGAATGGACCTGACGCAGACAGGGCTGGGCACATTTGCCCGGCCTTTTTTGCATATGACCGGGCCGCAGGCGGAAGTCGTCGAGACGTCGCTACTGGATCAATATCAAAACTGGAACCATTTGGACAACGTCATCTGTAGTCAATAGGGACTGCAGGCAGGTAAGAAGGAAGATATGACACTCAACAATCCACAGACGTTCAGCATTGACTGGGAAGGAACCGAACTGTCGATCGAGACAGGACGGATCGCGAAGCAGGCCGACGGCGCCGTCGTCGTACGCCTCGGCGAAACGATGGTGCTGGTCACCGCTGTTGCCGCGCACGAGCCAAGCAGCCAGCCGTTTCTGCCGCTGACCGTCAACTACCAGCAACCAAACTATGCCGCGGGAAAGTTTCCGGGTGGGTTTTTCAAGCGTGAAGGGCGTCCCAGCGAAAAGGAAGTCCTGACCAGCCGTCTGATTGACCGGCCGCTGCGACCGCTGTTTCCCGAAGGGTACCGGTTCGAAACGCAGGTGATTGCGACCGTGATCAGCGCCGATTTGCAGAACGATTCCGACATACCGGCGATGATTGGTGCTTCGGCGGCGCTGACGATTTCCGACATCCCCTGGAATGGACCGGTTGTCGGCGCGCGCGTCGGTCGCATCGATGGCAAGTATGTGCTTAACCCGACGGTTCAGGCTTTGCATGAATCCGACATCGACGCCATCATCGTCGTCAGCGAGGAATCGGTTGTGATGGTCGAGGGCGGCGCGTCTTTCGTCAGCGAGCAGGACATCGTGGGCGCGCTCGAGTTTGCCAAAGAGAAGTGTCAGCCGGTGATCGAGCTGCAAAAGCAGATGGCCGCGGCAGTCGGGCGCACCAAGCGCGAGTTGCCGGCGCCGGAACCGGTCGACGAGGGGCTTCGCAAAGAGGTCGAGGCTGCATTTACGGATCGCATGCGCGAAGCTGCGAGCGTGCGCACCAAGCATGAGCGCTATGCCGCCTACGGCGAGGTGAAAAAGGCCGCACTTGAGGCATTCGGAACCGGTCCGGACGGCGAAGATCGCAGCGGCGCCGTCAAGGAAATCCTCGAAGACCTGAAGAAGCGCATCGTCCGCGGCATGATTCGTGAAGGTGTTCGTGTGGACGGACGCGACCATAAGACGGTTCGACCGATTGAAATCGAAACGGGGTGGTTGCCGCGTGCGCACGGCTCGGCGCTGTTTACTCGCGGCGAAACCCAGGCGATCGTGACCGCGACGCTCGGCACGCAGGAAGACGAACAGAAGCTCGACACGCTGGAACGTCAGTACTACAAGCGCTTCTATCTGCACTACAATTTCCCGCCGTACAGCGTGGGTGAAGTGCGGCGCATGGGGTCGCCGGGACGACGGGAAATCGGACACGGCAACCTTGCCGAGCGCGCATTCCTGCCGCTGCTGCCCGACGCGGAGACCTTCCCGTATACGATTCGTGTGGTATCTGAGATCACCGAATCCAATGGCAGCTCCTCGATGGCGACGGTCTGCGGCGCGAGCCTGTC
>RFIY01000191.1 GCA_003695505.1 Candidatus Dadabacteria bacterium
AACTCGATGGGTGGGGCGGTCGCGATCACGATCGGACTGGAGCATCCCGAGCGCGTGCGCAACCTGGTGCTGATGGCGCCCGGCGGACTCGAAGACCGCGACACCTATATGGCGATGCGCGGCATCCGCAAGATGATCAAAACGCTGTACTCCGGCGAACCACTGACGCGAGACGCGATGCGCTCGATCTTCGAATTGCAATTGCACGACCCGTCGCTGATCACGGACGAGCTGATCGAGGAGCGCTTTCAGATCGCCGAGCGTCAGCCGCGCGGCCTGTTCGAAAAGGTCGTCGTGCCCGATCAACGCGAGCGCCTCGGCGAATTGCAGGCCCCGATCCTCGGCTTCTGGGGCGTCGAGGACCAGTTCTGTCCCGTCAGCGGCGCGATGACGATTGCGCGACGGTGCAAACGTACGCGCATGACGATGCTCAGCGAGTGCGGGCACTGGGTCATGGTCGAGTATCGTGACCTGTTCAACCGCGAAACCATCCAGTTCTTGCAGGAGCAGGCCTGATGTTGCCGGATGCCGACATCGCGCGGTTTTCCAATGAGCTGTACGAGGCATTGCGCAGCCGGACGACCGTTGCACCGCTGACCGATCGGGCGCCCGACATCACCGTGGACGACGCGTATGCGATCTCACGCGGGATTCTCGAGCGCCGTCTTGCGGATGGCGAGCGCGTTGTCGGCAAGAAGATCGGCGTGACGAGCGCGCCGGTGCAGGACATGCTCGACGTGCGCACGCCCGATTTCGGCTTTCTGACCGACACGATGCATTTCGAGATCGGTCAGGAGTTGCCGATCGGCCGTGAGCTGATCCAGCCGCGCGCCGAGGGCGAGCTGGCGTTTCGACTCGGCCGCGACCTGACGGGACCGGGCGTGACCGACGAACAGACGATCGCGGCGATCGACGCGGTGATGCCCTGTTTCGAGATCGTCGACAGCCGCATCGTCGACTGGAAGATTCGCTACGAGGACACGGTCGCCGACAACGCGTCGTCCGGCCTGTACATCATCGGCGAACCGGTCTCGCCAGCGGGTCTGGATCTGGCCGAGGCCGAGATGGTCGTCGAAAAAAATGGAGCATTTCTCAGCCGTGGCACGGGGCGCGAGGCGCTGACCGGGCAGCCACGTCTGGGCTCGCCGGTCCGTTGCGTGACCTGGCTGGCCAATACGCTGGGACAATACGGCATCGAACTCAAGGCCGGGGAGATCATCCTTTCCGGTTCGCTCGTGCCATTGGAACCGGTCGTTCCGGGTGACCGGATGACCGTTCGCGTCGAGGGTGTGGGTGCGCTCGATGCAGTGTTTGTCTGAATCTGCAGCGCCGGCCGTGGACTTCGGCCGGCAGACATTGAGAGGGAGTCGATGAGCGAAAAGATTCGCGCGGCAATAATCGGGTCCGGCAATATTGGCACGGATCTGCTCTACAAGATGAAACGCAGCGAGCTGATCGAGCCCGTCTGGATGGTCGGCATCGACCCCGAATCCGACGGCCTCGCGCGCGCGGCGCAGATGGGGTTGAAAACGACGCACGAAGGCGTCGATGGCCTGGTGCCGCACATCGAAGAAGATGACATCCGGATCGCGTTCGATGCCACGTCGGCCTACGTCCACGCCGAAAACGCGCGCAAGGTCAACGAAAAGGGCGTGCTGATGATCGACCTGACGCCGGCCGCGATCGGGCCGTACTGCATTCCGCCCGTCAACTTGCAGCAGCTTGCCGGCCAGCAGGTCATGAACGTCAACATGGTGACGTGCGGCGGCCAGGCGACGGTGCCGATGGTCTACGCGGTCAGCCGCGTGCAACCGGTGGCTTATGGCGAGATCGTCGCCACGGTATCGAGCCGCTCGGCGGGCCCCGGCACGCGCAAGAACATCGATGAATTTACCCGCACGACATCCGGCGCGGTCGAAAAACTCGGCGGCGCAAAGAAGGGGAAGGCGATCATCATCATCAATCCGGCCGAGCCGCCGCTGATCATGCGTGATACGATTCACTGCCTGACCGAGGACGAACCGGATCAGGACGCGATTCGGCAGTCGGTACTCGATATGGTCGCGGAGGTGCAAAAGTATGTGCCCGGATACACGCTCAAGAACGGGCCGGTGTTCGACGGCAACCGCGTCTCGATGTTTATGGAAGTCGAAGGCCTCGGCGATTACCTGCCGAAGTACGCCGGCAACCTCGACATCATGACCGCCGCCGCGCTGCGCACCGCGGAAATGTTTGCCGAAGAAATGCGTGCCGGCCGTTTCGTGCCGCAACCGGCCGCTTGAACAGGAGGCGTTCGATGGATTTGACCGGAAAAAAAGTCGTCCTGCATGACATGAGCCTGCGGGACGGGATGCATGCGAAGCGGCACCAGATCTCGCTCGACCAGATGGTCACGATCGCAACGGCGCTCGACGAGGCCGGCATGCCGCTGATCGAGGTCACGCACGGAGACGGACTCTCCGGCGCATCGGTCAACTATGGTTTTCCAGCGCATACGGATCGCGAATATCTCGAAGCCGTCGTGCCGAAAATGAAGCAGGCCCGTGTGTCGGCGCTGCTGTTGCCCGGCATCGCGACGGTGGACGACCTGAAGATGGTCTACGACATCGGGGTCCGCACGATTCGGATCGCGACGCATTGTACCGAAGCCGACGTTGCCGAGCAGCACATCGGGCTGGCGTCCCAGATGGACGGCATGGACGTCGTCGGCTTTCTGATGATGGCCCATATGATTCCCGCCGAACAACTGCTCGAGCAGGCAAAGCTGATGGAGAGCTACGGCGCGAACTGCATCTATGTGACCGACTCGGCCGGCGCGATGCTGCCCGATGAGGTCAGCGAAAAGATCGGCCTGTTTCGCCGCGAACTCAAGCCCGAAACCGAAGTCGGTTTCCACGGCCACCACAACCTGGGAATGAGCATCGCCAATTCGCTGGCCGCGATCGAGGCCGGGGCGATCCGCATCGACGGTTCTGTTGCGGGTCTCGGCGCCGGCGCGGGCAATACGCCGTTGGAGGTCTTCGTCGCGGTGCTCGACCGGATGGGCGTCGACCACGGCACCGACCTCTGGAAGCTGATGGATATCGCCGAAGACCTGATCGTGCCGATGATGGATCAGCCGATCCGGATCGACCGGGATTCGCTGGTGCTCGGCTACGCGGGCGTCTACTCATCGTTCTTGCTGCATGCCAAGCGCGCGGCCGAAAAATACGGTCTGCGGTCGTCCGACATCCTCGTTCGCCTCGGCGAGATGAAAACGGTCGGCGGCCAGGAGGACATGATCGAGGATGTCGCGCTCGACATGGTCAAGGAGCGCGAAGCCGCGGGAGCCAGCGCGTGAGCGGCACGGCCTGGGACGTCGAAGTCGATCTGCTCGTCGTCGGTTCGGGCGGTGGCGGCATGGCCGCGGCGCTGCGCGGGCATGACCTCGGCAGCAAGGTGCTCGTCGTCGAAAAGGGTGACCTGTTTGGCGGCTCGACCGCGATTTCTGGTGGTGTCTGCTGGGTCGGCAACAACCGCCACATGAAGAAAGCCGGTATCGCCGACAGCGACGAAGAGGTCCTGACCTACCTGCGCCATATCACGAAGGGTGAAGTGCCCGACGAGAAGATCGTCACCTACGCGCGCGAATCGAAGCGGGTCATCGACTACCTGCACGAGCATTCCGACGTGAAGTTCACGGC
>RFIY01000192.1 GCA_003695505.1 Candidatus Dadabacteria bacterium
GCCTCCATGGCCTTGACGACGTCGTACCACGACTTGAGCCACGGGCTGCCTTCCGGCGCCAGGGTACCCATCTTGATCGTCAATCCACCCGCGTGGGCCGATGTTGTGACAAGCGCAATCAGCAGAATTGCAACAATACGCTGTATTCGAAACATGCTGGACTCCTTGTTGCTGACGCCACAGCCTAGTGCGCGGCGCGAAACGCTTTCAGCGCGGCGAGTACATCATCGAGCAGTTCGGCCGGATAGAGATCTCCGGCCAGTTCTTTCCAGGTTTCACGGGCCTTCGCGATCAGGCCGTCCGCAGCCTTTCGGTCCCACTGAACCACCTCGACGCCACCATCGACGACCTGCCGCGCCAGCTCCTGTTCTGTCTTGCGGAAGTCGGCGGCTGCCTTGCCAAACGTCTCGGCCCAACTGGCCCGGATCTGCTGGCGGAATTTCTGCTGATCGGCGGGCGCGAGCTTCTTGAGCGCTTTTTCGCTGATCATGAATGCAGCCGGGTCGTAACGCAGGCGGAACGGATAATAGTACTTCATCTGCGTATGCCACTGCAGAGACACGAGTGCGGTCGAGCTCGAGAACATGCTGTCGATCAGCCCCGTCTGCAAGGACGTCAGCACTTCGGGCACCGGCAGCATGACACCATTGATGCCAAGTTTCTTCGCAAGCGTCAGCGCGATCCGGTCTTCATTCCAGATCCAGACGCGCTGCTTGATGAATTCCTCGGGTGAGCCAACGCGTCGCTTCGAATACGCCTCGATCCAGCCCTGATCGAGCAGCCCAACGAGATACAACCCGCGTGTCGCGGCGATTTCCTGAAAACGGTCGAACAGCTTGCCGACCACATAGTCGACTTCGTCGTAGTTGTTGAACAGGAATGGCAGATTGAGCACCAGAATTTCGGGCATCAGGTGCGCAATGCCGGCAACCGTGACACCAACCATCTGCAACTGACCAAACTTGAGCTTGCGCACCATATCGGCTTCGTCGCCCATCACGCCGCCCGGATAGGTCACGATCTTTGCGTCAACGCCACTGTTGGCCTCGACGTGTGCGACAAATTCGTTCCAGGTGTTCAGCCAGGGGCTGCCTTCGGGCGCGAGTGTCCCCGCCTTGAAGCGCACGGGGGCTGCCTGCACGGAGGTTCCGCTGACCAGGATCGTCAGCAGCACACCAAATATGGGTCGAGGATTTCGCCAGCGCATCAGGAAGAACCTCCAGATCCACACGGGCCACTGCACAGCCCGCGCCGTTCGTTATGAACGTTGAGACTTTGTTTGCCGAAAATGGTTTCCGACTTCACAACGTATCAGCGGCACGACGCTTTCGCAATCGGACCATTCGGTCCGCTTCGATCAGACGGACACCGGCGATTCAGGCTCGGCCGGAATAAATACATAATCCCGGTGCAAGGGATAGTTCCACGCAAAGAACACCGCAATGCGCACCAGCCACCAGCTCAGTCGGTAATCGAGCGCGGGCAGCAACAACAGCACGGCGACGCCACCGGCATTGAGCGCCATGCTGGTCAGGCTGACGAATGCGTAGCGCCAGATCTGTGGCCCAATCTGCGCATCGCTGCCAAATGTCCAGATTCTGTTGATGACAAAATTGACCGCGCCGCCGAGCAGGCAGCCGAGTGCCGTCGCCAGCCACGGGACCAGACCGGCGTGCTGCACCATCAGCACGACCGACGCAAAATCAATGCCGGTGGCGATCACCGATGCAACGGCGTTGCGGCCAATCCCGTTGCGCCCGAGCGACGCACGCATCCTGAATGGTTTCCCCCCAAGCTCGCCGAGCAAATAGAAAAACCGTTGCAGTGCGGTCAACTGCGTCGAAAATGCGAGCATGACGATACCAGCCATCGCAAGGCGATGCGGTGGATGCGGGTCATTGGGGACCAGCAGTGCCTCCAGAATCGGACTCAGCGCCACGGTAATGCCCAGGTAAGCGATGCGCTCAACCCGCTGCATCACCCCGATCGTCACCGGGATCCCCAGCGACTCGCCCTTGGCCCGCACATACGGCACGAGCAGGGATCCGACGAGGGCCAGCAGGGTTGCAAACAGCACCCAGCTATCGCGGTAGTACCACGCCAGGCCAACGAGGATGGCACTGTCACTGTAGCGATCGAGGATCGAATCGAGTGCGGATCCGGTCGGCGTCGCCGTCCCGGTCGTGCGTGCGATGCGCCCGTCGAGAAAGTCGCAAATGCCCGCGAATATATACAGCCAGCCGCCCAGCGAAAACCGCCCGGCCGCGACGGAGACCCCGGCGCCGATCGCCAGCAACAGCGACAGAGTCGTGATCGCATTGGCGGGAATCCCCGTCCACGACACGAAGCGGAGTATCGGACGAATCATCCAGGCGAACCACTGCCGAAACCACATCCCGGCGAGAACGGTCGAGCCGCGCGACTCGATTTCTTCGTCCCGATATGGCCCGACGACCTTCCAGCGAATCACATAGACGAGCAGGCCGATGACGAAATAGCCGGCAAGCAGCAGCATCGGCCACAGCGCGCTGATGATGCGCCCGGTGGACGAAAGACGCCCCAGCATCCAGTTCAGGATTTCTTCAGGCATCGACGCTTGCCGGAAACACGATGAACTTGAAAGGAATCACCATTGCCGATTATTGTACCGGCAGCGCGGCCGAAGCTCAGGATTCGCTGTCTTGCGGCACATGGGTCCACAACCAGAAATAGCCACGCAGCGTTCCGTCCCACTGCCGCCGGTGCAGGACGAAAACGGTGATACCGTATGAAACCAGCGCAACGAGTACACCTGCGATCACATCGAGCAGGTAATGATGCTGGAGGTAAAAAGCCGAAAAGGCGACGACCGCCGGCACGGAAAACATGAAGATTTGCCAGCCCCGACGCTTCCACCCCAGCGTGCCAAGTGCAACCGCAAGCGGAAAGCCGACGTGCAACGAGGGCATCGCGCCGAAGACCGTGGCATTGTGCTTGTAAAAGTTTTCGAAATAACGGAGACCGACCAGACGATCGAAGCGCAGCGTTCCGGCTGGGTCCGGCAGCACGCTGAAATCGACGTCGAAGCCATGCTGCGCGACATACCACGGCGGCGCCACCGGGAAAAGCAGAAAAATTACAAGTCCGATCATGTTCGCTGTAAAGAACGACCAGGCCATCCGCGGCTGCCGCTCCGGCGCGATGAACACGAACAGCATGCACATAAAAATTGCGTGATAGAGGTAGTACAAGTAGGCAAAACCGGTGATGGCATCGAGGACCGGCCAGTTGTACTTCCCGAAAAATTCCGCAAGGATCATGCGTCCCTGTGGCGTGTCGATGCCAAAAAGACGCTTCTCCAGTTCGTAGATATCCCGGATATGCACCTCGGCATACTGTTGCAGCCACATCAGGTAGTGCGAGTATTCGTAAATCGCGCCGATCAGCCACAGCGGCAGACACATCCGTGAGAAACGGCGTCCACCGTCGGACCACCAGGCAGGAATCACCAGCAGCAGATTGGCCAGGATATGCTCGGGGCGCAGCCCCATGACAAAGTGGGTCAGGGTGAGATGGCCCACCACGAGGCCCAGCGCAATCCACGGCCAGCGCAGCCGCGCCGCAGTCTGTATTCTGTCCTTCACTTCGATCCGCGGTTGACTCGACGTGCTTCAGTCGTCGGCGTACAGGTCGTCGCCGAAGTAATCGAGGCCGAGGTGATCGAGCACCTCCTCGCCGCCAAGGAATCGCAGCGTATTTTCGAGTTTCTGGTGTTGTGCGAACAGATCGTGGATCGGCCAGGCGCCCGGCGCCGCCATCGGTTCCTTGAAATAGAAGCCGAGCCATTCCTGGGTGCCGCGCCAGCGCGCCCGCTTCGCGAGGTCGAGGAACAGCGCCAGGTCGTGGACGATCGGCGCGGCCAGGATCGAATCGCGGCACAGGAAATCGACCTTGATCTGCATCGGATAGCCGAGCCAGCCGTAGATGTCGATGTTGTCCCAGCCCTCTTTGTCGTCCCCACGTGGTGGGTAGTAATTGATGCGCACCTTGTGATAGTAATCGCCATACAGGTCGGGGTAGCGATCCGGCTGGAAAATCGAATCGAGTACGCCGCCCTTGGTCTTTTCCTTCGACCGGAAGGCGTCGGGGTCATCGAGGACTTCGCCATCACGGTTGCCGAGGATATTGGTCGAGAACCAGCCACGGACACCCAGCATCCGCGCCTTGAAAGCCGGCGCGAGCGCGGTTTTCATCATTGTCTGACCCGTCTTGAGGTCCCGTCCGGCAATCGGCGTATTGGTCTCGCGGGCCAGCTCCTGGAAGGCCGGCAATTGCAGCGCCATGTTTGGGGTTCCGTTCGCGAACGGCACCTGTTCGCGCAGGCACGCATACGCATAGAGCTGGGTCGGCGTGATGCGGCGATCGTTGGCGTCCAGCGCCTGTTCGAACGCATCCAGGCTCTGGTGGATGTCGAGTGGATTCTGCTGCACTTCGGTCGACATGATCATGACCGAGACGGCGCGTGACGCACCGGCAGCCGTCATTGCATCGCGGATGTTCTGCCGCAGGATGTCGACCTGTTCCCGCCGCGGCATATCAAGTGGCAGGGCGTTGTCGGGTTCCAGGCGACGCACAGTTTCGGGATCGTGGACTCCGGCCATCGGCACGATGCCTTCGAGAAAATCGCCGACGACCGCCATGTCTTCGGGGGAAAGCACGCGCGCCTTTTCCGCCGC
>RFIY01000003.1 GCA_003695505.1 Candidatus Dadabacteria bacterium
AAGGAGCAATGCTATGTCCCCCGCATCGCAATGGATCATTGCCACAATCGCGTTTATCGGCGGCTGCGCCCTCTGGACGCTGCTGGAATGGCTGATTCACAACTTTCTCGGTCACCACGGCAAGGGCAAGAACCCATTTGGACAGGAGCATGTCCGTCACCACGCCACGACGCACTACTTTGCGCCGACCTGGAAAAAGGCGCTCGCCGCGATCCCGGTCATCGGAGGCGTCCTGGCGCTGACGCTGCTGGTCGCGCCGACTTATGTGGCGATCCCGCTCGTCGCCGGGCTGACGATCATGTACATCAGCTACGAGGTCATCCACCGCCGGTCCCACACCCACGGACCGACCGGGCCCTACAGCCGCTGGGTTCGCCGGCACCACTACTACCACCACTTCCGCAATCCACGCATGAATCACGGTGTGACGACGCCGACCTGGGACATGATTTTCGGCACCTATGTCAAGGTCACCGAACCGATTCGGGTTCCGGAGAAACACGCGATGAGCTGGCTGGTTGACCCCGAAACCGGCGAGGTGCGCGCCGAATACGCGGACGACTACGTCATCGCACGGCGCGGGGACCGCAAGAAACAGGCCGACACCGATACTGCCACGGACGAGCCGCCAGCGGCACTGGCGGGCGCGGCGTGACAAGCCTCAGATCAGACCAGGAATGATCGCCTTGCGGCCGGGTGGATAATCGGGAAACCGCTCCTTGTACCAGCGATGATGTGCCAGCGCGCGCGGAAACAGGTTGGCCACCGTGAACAGAAAGAACGACAGCCCGGCGACATTCCAGACCGCGATCGCGAGGCCGAGCCATTCGATCATCTCTCCGAAGTAATTCGGCGCCGAAATCCAGCGGTACAGGCCACCGTGCGGGATCTTGTAACCGGTCTCGCCCGGCGCACGCAGATTGCGCAACACGCTGTCTGAATGGATGTTGATCGACACGCCAATGAGCATCAGCAAGATGCCGACAATGAACCGCGGGTCGGCAAACCAGTCCGGCGTCCACAAATGGGGCGACAGATTCGTGATCGCGTACGCCTGAACGAAGCCGTTGACGCCGGTGAACAGGAATCCGGCAATGACCGCGCCGACCGGTTTGCGCTTGTTGCGGTTGCGCATACGTAGCGGAAAGATGATGCCACGATAAAAGTAATGTAGCTGCCAGATCGCCAGAAAACACAGCGGCACCGCCTCTCGATTGTGGCGCCCGAGCAGAAAGAACGTCAGCGGAAACACAATCCACGACGGCGCTTCCATCAGGATCCAGCCGGGCAGTGACGGCACATAGAGCATCGACTTGCCCTGATCGTGGCGCCCGTACCCGAGCGTGATGAAAAAGAGGGCCGGAAAGGTCACGGCCGAGGTGCCCAGCACCAGCCACAACGCCCATTCGTAGATCTGATCCCAGTTCATTGATTGATGACCTTCCGTCACGACGCGAAGCGACCGACAGAATACTGAGCCGCCCTCATTTCCGCACATCGGTTACGATGACGCAACGGTTGCGCTCGTGACGGCCCCGAAACGCTGCGTCACCATTCCCACACCCGGACACTTCGGAACCGGGCCAGATCACGTTGATTCGGGGCAGAGGTTCAACACAGTGACGCGACGCATCTGCATCATCGGCGCATCCGGAAAACTCGGGCAGTACATGATCGAGCACGCACTCGAACGCGGCTTCGAGGTCACAGGCGTCTGCCGCGAACAGAGCGTTCACAAACTCGACCGCTTCGCCGACAGGATCACCATCGTTCCCGGCAAAACCAATGACCGCGACGTGATCCGGCAGGCCGTCGAAGGCTGCGACGGCGTATTGACCGTACTGGTACCGTGGGGCATCCAGCAATATGCATCGGGCACTGCCCAGGCGGTCCTCGACTTCGCGGAGCCGGGCGCCCGCCTGGCCTTTTCGTGCGGCTGGCACATTTCCCAGGATGGTCAGGATGTCTACTCGTGGGGTTTTCGGGCGATGCTTCGCGTGTTCGGGTTCATCGCCAGGCTGACGAGGTTCGCCGAACTGGATGACCAGGTCGAGGCCTGCCGGCGCATCTTCGCCAGCGACACCCGCTGGACCGTCGTCCGCGGCAGCGACCTCGAAGAAGGCGAGTCACAGGGACTGCCCGTCTGGAGCGAACACGTCGGCGATCCGATTCTGGCGAGCAACAAGACGCGCAGAATCGACTTCGCATTGTTCATGGTCGAGGCGCTCGACAACGACGACCTGATCCACGTTGCCCCGGCGATCTGCGGCTGCCAGACACCGTCAGCCCTGGCGCACGCCGCCCCCTGAGCTGACGCTCAGGCAAGCTGCAACGAATCCCGATCGACCAGTTCGAGGCCTTCCCGCGCCGCACGCTCATAGAGCCAGTCCAGACCGCGCTGAGCCTCACCGACGACGCGCAGCGGCACCGACAGCGGCGCAAGTTTCGCCAAAAGGTTGACCGCCCGCGCGACGCCCTTGCGCTGAACCACGCCGACGACCGCCGCGGCAATCCGATCGACAACGTTGCGATGGTGGGTCAGCCAGCCAAACCAGTAGCGCGTCGTTTCCATCAGGTGCAGCCGGTGCGTCTCACGAAAGTCGACGAACATCACGACGCGATCGCCGCGTTCGAGCAGGCGCTCAAAATAGTCCGCAAGGGCAGTGAAGTCCGCGGCATCCGGCGAACCGCTTAATCGCACAACCAGTAGCGGATGGCACGTTGCGTCCACGACGGCGTTCGGACGTTCGATGGCCAGACCCTTGTGCATCGTTCACCTTTCATCGCGCGCCTGGGCGCAGCCAGATGCCTCTCCAGAGCGTACCGCGCCGCAACGCGCCGCTGCAACCGCGACAGGCTGACAACGCGACGAAACTGATACGCTGAAGACAGACGACCACACCCGCCACGGAGGCCGCCGTGACCCATCCGATCGAGACCTGGCATCAGATCGTCGCGCAATTCGACCGCGAA
>RFIY01000193.1 GCA_003695505.1 Candidatus Dadabacteria bacterium
CCGCCTCAGCGGCGCGTTCAGGTATTGCTTCGTGACCCGCATCCGGTTGATCAGACCCCCGACACTGCAATCCGGCGTGCGGGCCAGGAAATAGACAATACGGTGATGGACTCGCGCCAGCCCCAGCTCGCGCAATCGCGCATCCGGCTCGGCGGTCATCCGCTGATACCCGTAATACATCGCCTCCAGGGCAAGATCGAGCGACGCGATTTCGTCATTGGGGCCATATATGTCAACCATATTGACATATTAGCACGAGCGTGCTAGCATGGCGACATATGTCAACAATATTGACCTAAGGCGCCGCCATGCCACTGTACTCCATCGATGGCGAAATTCTGCCAAAGCACGCGGCGTGTTTGCCAGTCGACGATCACGGCCTGCTCTATGGCGACGGCGTGTTCGAAGGAATCCGTTTTTACACCGGCAGGCCGTTTCGCCTCGAAGCGCATCTCGCCCGTCTCGAACGGTCGGCAACAGCCATCGGACTGTGCGCGAGACCCTCTCTTGCCGAGATACGCGCCTCGATTCTCGATGCGATTGCGGCCAGCGCGCTGACGGACGGTTATGTGCGGGTCCTGTTGACACGCGGTTCCGGCCCGCTTGGCATCGATCCGTCGGTCTGTACGACGACCCGCCTGATCGTTATTGTCGATACGATTGCAATCGTATCCGATTCCGCACGATCCAGGGGGCTGACCGCCACGATCACACCGGTTCAACGCGTTTCCGCCCGCGCGCTCGATCCGAGAATCAAGAGCCTGAATTACCTGAACCAGATCCAGGCCCGGCGCTATGCGACGGCGCACGGCTGCGACGAAGCCATTCTGCTGAATGAGCACGGGCTGGTCGCGGAGGGCAGCGCGGACAATGTTTTTGTCGTCCGCGACGGGCGCCTGCTGACACCGCCGGTACAGGACGGTGCGCTCGACGGCATCACCCGGGCGGCGATCCTTGAACTCGCCCGGCACCTGGACATCACGACAGGAGTCGAATCGCTGATGCCATACGATCTCTACACCGCAACGGAGTGTTTCCTGACAGGTACGGCCATCGAACTTGTGCCTGTTGCATGCATCGATGGACAGGATCTGCCAGCGTGTCCCGGACCGGTGTTTTGCTCGCTTCAGAATGCATTTCAATCGTTGATCCGGCAGGAGTGTGCCCATGCCTGACGACAAACCCCGCCAGAAACCGCCCATCGCCGCCGCAGACGTTCCAGGTCAACGCGGATCGACCGGCTACCCGCCACCATGGCGCCTGCTCGTTCAGGGCCGGACGAAACGCAAGATCGGGGACTGGTTCAACCTGACACGCTTTGGTGTGAACCTGACCACGTTGGAACCCGGAGCGGCGTCGTCGGTCATGCACTGTCACGCAACCCAGGATGAGCTCGTGTATGTACTTTCAGGTCAGCCGACACTGGTCATGGATGATACATCCCAGGTGCTTGGACCGGGAGACTGCATCGGCTTTCCGGCCGGGACCGGCGTCGCGCACCAGTTCGTCAACGACAGCGACGAACCCGCCGTCATTCTCGAAATCGGCGATCGCGACCCGTCCGACCGCGTTGACTATCCGCACGACGACCTGCGCGCGGAATTCCGCGACGGATCCTGGGTCTTCCTTAATCGCGACGGCCAGCCGTTCGAATGAAGGCGCCGGCCTCCGGGTCAGTGCTTGAAGTGACGTCGCCCGGTGAAGATCATCGCCATGCCGTGCTCGTCGGCGGCTGCGATCACCTCTTCGTCGCGTATGCTGCCACCCGGCTGAATGATCGCGGTCGCGCCGGCTTCGGCGGCGGCATCGACGCCATCGCGGAACGGGAAAAACGCGTCCGACGCCAGCACGGATCCGTTGAGGTCGTGGCCAGCCTGCCCGGCCTTGATGACGGCGATCCGGCTCGCATCGACGCGTGACATCTGGCCGGCGCCGATGCCGAGCGCCTGTGTGTCACTGGTAAAGACGATCGCGTTCGACTTGACGTGGCGTACGACCTTCCAGGCAAAGCGCAGCGCGTCGCGTTCGCGATCGGTCGGTTCGCGTCGGCTGACCACCTTCCATTCGGCTTCGTCTGCCGTTTCCCGGTCGGCTTCCTGGATCAGCAGGCCACCTGCGACCGAACGCACCTCGAGCTGTTCGCGCATCCCCTCTGGCCACGGATCGACCGTCGCAACCCGAACGTTCTTCTTTTTCGCGAGGCGCTCGGCCGCGGCCGGTTCAACGGCGGGACAGATGATACATTCGACGAAGGTCGAGGCGATCTCTTCCGCCGTCGCCAGGTCGAGCGGCCGGTTGAGGGCGATGATGCCGCCAAATGCGCTGACCGGATCGACGTCGCGGGCACGCCGATATGCGTCGACGAGCGAGTCACCAAGCGCCACACCGCATGGATTCGTGTGTTTGACGACGACCGCCGCCGGGCGTTCGACGCCGAATTCGAGAATCGCGCGCATCGCGCCGTCGAGGTCGAGCAGGTTGTTGTAGCTCAGCTCCTTGCCCTGGTGTACCGTCAGCGCCGTCAGCCCCCATTTGCGGCCATAGCCGTAAAACGCGGCCTGCTGATGTGGGTTTTCGCCATAACGCAATGGCTGGATGCGTGGTCCGCCAACGCTGTAGCGCGGGGGCAGCTTCTCGGTACCATAGGCCTGCTGAAAGTGAAGCTGGATCGCCGCATCGTAGCTCGATGTGGCCTGGAATGCCTTGACCGCCATCGCGGCCGCGAACGATTCCGAGACGGTGCCGTTGCCTGCTTCGAGCTCCTTGATCAGCGCTTCATAATCCGATGGATCCGCGATGACGACGACATCGCGATGGTTCTTCGCGGCCGAGCGAATCATCGTCGGTCCACCGATGTCGATCTTTTCGATCGCGGCGGCCAGGTCGTCGGGATGCGCCTCTATGGTCTGCTCGAACGGATAGAGGTTGACGACGACCAGATCGATCGGCTCGATGCCGTCCTGTTTCAACAACTCCAGATCCTCGGGCACGTCACGACGGGCGAGCAGTGCCGCGTGAATCTTCGGATGCAGCGTCTTGACGCGACCCGCGAAAATCTCAGCCTGGCCGGTTACGGACTCAACCGTGTCGATCGTCACGCCAGCTTCGCTCAGCGCGCGGGCCGTGCCGCCGGTGCTGAGAATGCGCACACCATGGCCTGTCAGCGCCTGTCCCAGCTCCACGACCCCTGTTTTGTCGAATACGCTTACCAGCGCCGTACGAATCGGCAGTCGTCGCATTGCAGCCTGTCCTTTCGAGCAAAGCATGACCCTTGACGGGCCGTTGGTCAGAATTTGATCGGCAATGAGCCAAACAGATACTTGAGATCCTGGTCATTGAAGACGATGCCCAGACCAAAACGCGCCTGCGGGCCGCTGCGACCCGCGAGGTCTTCCGCGCCAGCCGCGATCGTCAGGTGGTTGAACAGTCTCAACTCTGCCCAACTGCGCACCCGCGGCCGGTCGTCGCGGCGATTGAAATCGAACGCCTCGGCGCGCAGCCAGAGGCGATCGTCGAACAACGCATAGTCGAGACCGATGCCACCGTCGTTCTCGATCACACCGCCGCGCAGGGTCAGATCCCAGAATCGTTTTGCAATGTAGGCGTTGAACAGCAGATCGCTCTTGCGCTCACGAATCGTTCGCGTCACCGTCGTCACGTTGCCGACGTCGTCGGTCGTGACGATCTCTTCGGTTCGCGTCGACTCGACTTTCTCGCTGCGGTCTACGATCCCAACGCCGTAATAATGATCATACGATGGCCGGAACGCAACCTCAAACCGGTTTCTGAATCCGTCATCACCACCGAAATCCGACGCATAGGTGCCCAGATAGCTGAATTCGGTCTGCAGCTTCGTCACCGCCGCGAGCGTCTGATTCAGGCTGTCGACCGCCTCGCGCACATCGTTGGCCGTATCCTCGTCCTTGACGAGCGTACCGACCGTGCCCTCGCCGCGTTCTACCGTTGCAACAACCTGATTGAGCTGAACGGCCGTGTCTTCGACCAGGCGCGCGATGCGATCGAGGCGCTGCATCGTTTCACTGACCATACTGGCGTAACCACCGACGCTGTCGCCGGTCTTTTTGAAGCGCCCTTTCCATTCGTCGATCAGCTCTGGCAGATCGTCACTGAGCGCTTCACTGCCGCGCGAAATGTTGCGGATGAACCGCGAGATGTATTTTTCGTAATCGCTGAGGACCAGCTCCAGGCTCAGCGCGGTGTGGCGCATCGAATCGATGGTCTCCGGGATGCCGCGCTGGATCTCTTCGCTCGTGACGACCTCGCGCAAATTGGACACCAGTGAGACCGCCTCGTTGATCAACGGCGTCATCTTCGCCATCATCTCTTCGAGCGGAATCGGCACATATGTGTCTGCAATCGGCTCGCCCTCGGGCAGCTTGCCGGTCTCGGGCGTTCCCGGGTTCAGCGAAATATAGCGATCGCCGAGGAAGCCGCTGCTGTAGACACTGATCGACGCATCGCGATAAATCTCAACGTCTTCATCGCGGATGCGGAAACGAACGAGCGCCTTTTGTCCGCCGCGCACGATCTGCATATCGATAATCCGTCCGACTTCGATGCCGGCAATCTCAACCGGGGAATCGACACCCAGCGCGTGCGCCGTGTCGAGCATCGCCTCGTAGGTTCGCCCCTGTGAAAACCAGATCTCGAATTTGCCGACGTAGAACGACGCCCAGAACAAAATTGCCGTTGTCAGCAGTACGAACAGTCCCGTTTTTGCTTCGCGGCTCATGCGCGCTGTCCGTCCGGTCCGGTGGGAAGATTCAGGACGCGTGGGTCGCGATCCAGGAATCCGCGGATAATGGGATCGTGGGAGGCCTCGAATTCGCCCGGCGTGCCGATCGCGTGAATCCGGCCACGCCACAACAGCGCTACCCGCGAGGCCAGTCGCTGTGCCAGTTCCCAGTGGTGAGTGATGACGAGGCCAGTATAGCCAAAGTCCCGATGCGTTTCCATGATGAGGTCCTCGATCACGGCCGCAGTGACCGGGTCGAGGCCGGATGTCGGCTCATCGAAATAGAGGATATCGGGTTCCAGCGCGAGACTGCGCGCAATGCCGACGCGCTTGCGCATGCCGCCAGAGAGTTCGGACGGCATACGATCGCCCCGACCTTCGAGCTGGACGCGCCGAAGAAGATCCTCAACGGTCGCGGCGATATCCGCCTCACTGCGATCGGTGTGTTCGCGCAATGGGAAGGCAATGTTATCCGCGGCCGTCATGGAATCGAACAGCGCCGCGTACTGAAA
>RFIY01000021.1 GCA_003695505.1 Candidatus Dadabacteria bacterium
CATGCCTTCATGAATGCCGGGCGGAATCTGCAGGTCGAGTTCACGCCGCACCATGCGCTGCCCGCGCCCACGGCAGTCCGGACAGGGATTGCGATTGATGCGTCCGGTGCCCTGGCAGGCGCCGCACGGCTGCTGGACGACAAAGAACCCCTGCTGGATGCGTAGCTGTCCGGTGCCGTGGCACTGGCCACACGTTTCAATGTCGCCGGGACTCGTGCTGCCCTGACCGTCGCATGTTTCACAGATGCCTGGGCGTTCGAAGACGATCGTCCGCTGTCCGCCCTCGAGGATTTCTTCGAGCGTCAGTTGCAGGCGATAACGAAGGTCGGCGCCTGCGCGTGCGCGCCGTCGGCCCCCGCGGCGTCCTCCGCCGAAAAAGTCGGCAATCAGATCTTCGAAGAAATCTCCGAACCCGGCGCCGCTGCGTCCGCCGGCGCCATAACGGTCGTATTCGCGCCGTTTTTCAGGATCGGAGAGAACGGAGTAGGCCGCACTGATTTCCTTGAAGCGCTCCTCCGCCTCCGGGTTGTCCGGATTGCGGTCAGGATGGTACTCAAGCGCCAGCCGCCGGTAGGCCTTCTTGATTTCTTCATCAGTGGCCGTCCGTTCGACGCCCAGTACTTCATACAGATCGACCTGCAGGGTCACGGTGTGCAGACTCCCGGAGTGTTCTGCCGTTGCCGCAGTATTTCGGCGCAGGCGTCAAGATTGATTCCAAGCGCAGCCAGCAGCTCGGGTACGCGGGGATCGGTCACCTCGTAGACGACCTCTTTCCCGTGGCGGTGGGCGACGACGACGCCGGCGGCCCGCAGCACGCGCAGATGCTGACTGACCGTTGGTTGCGGCAGGCAGAGGCAATGCCAGATGTGCCCGACGTTGCAGGCGCCGGACAAGAGGCCGGATACGATTTGCAGCCGGATCGGATGGCCGAGAACCTTCAGCAGTTGTCCGCTGCTCTGCCAGTCCGCATGTTCGTGAAAGGCGCCGGTCATGTTTCGTAACCTCCGCGCCGCCGCAGGCATGGACCCGGCGCGCAAAATTCATAGTAACATATAGCAATTACTGAATCTGTATCGCACAATGGAGGCGCGCTGCTATGACGCATTCGCCCGATGAGTTGACGTTGACGACTGAACGCGGCGTTCGGATGCGCATCTATGGCACGGTGCAGGGCGTTGCGT
The DNA here is from genome assembly GCA_003695505.1 of Candidatus Dadabacteria bacterium. GTDB lineage: Bacteria > J088 > J088 > J088 > J088 > J088. The sequence continues at coordinate 1,182 of RFIY01000021.1, forward strand.
TTCGTGCGGCAACCGTAGAGCAGGCTCGCGCGCTTGGGCTGACCGGCTGGGTGCGGAATCGGACGGATGGGTCGGTCGAGATCGAGGCCTACGGGCCCAGAGCGCAAATCGGCGAACTGATCCGCTGGGCGCACCAGGGGCCGCCCGCGGCTTCCGTCAGCCGGGTCGATGTCAGCGAACTGGGGCCGGGCGAAATGCCACCAGCAGATTTTTCGGTGCGTGACACGTTCTGAACCCGAGTGCTGGTTTCTCGACCCGTACCCGGTCGACAGCCACCGTTTCTTTCGAGATCAATGGCTCCATCGCAGCCGGTACAAATGGTCGGTGGCCGAGCTGCCCCCGCGTGCCTGGCGCTGGCGGCTACGGTTCGGCGGCGCCGTGCTGGCGGAACAGATCGTTGCCGGCGGCGGCCGGCCCGACATCGTTGTGTGCACGTCGATGTGCGATGCAAGCCAGGTCCGTGCGCGGTTGAATTGTCCGGTCGTGGTCTACTGGCACGAGAATCAGCTTACCTATCGGCGCGACAGTCCGGACCTGCTTGGTTGTGCACTGCGGCACGCGTCCACGTTGCTGGCGACGCGCTGGCACCTGATCAACAGCCGTACCCACCGCGCCCAGTTTGCGGCGGCGCTGGAGCGGCATATGCGCGGCTGGGACACCGACAGTCGGATCGCTGTGGTTCCCGAACGGGTCCGGGCAGCCCATGTCATTCCGCCCCCTGTACCGGTACCGGATACGCCCGGCCATGTCGGTGATCGCGAACCGCTGCTGCTCTGGAATCACCGCTGGTGCCCCGAGAAACGACCGGAGTGGCTGCTTGATGTGGTTCGGGTGCTGCATCGGCAGCCGGAACTTTCCTGGCGACTGGCCGTCGTTGGCAGCCAGAACGAGGCAACACCAGCGGTGTTTGACGCCATCCGCGCCTGCGCGGGTCCGCGTCTGGTCGCATTTGGGCATCAGCCGCGCGAACGCTACCACGCGCTGGTGCGCGAAGCAGCGATCGTGTTATCGACCAGCGCAGAAGAAAACTTCGGGATTTCGGTTGCCGAAACGATCGCGCACGGGGCGTTGCCGGTGCTGCCTGACCTGCCGGTGTATCGCGAGTTCTGGAATGGTGTGGCCCATTTCTTTGATACTCCGCAGGCTGCGGGCCGGATCTTGTCCAGGCTGCTGCAGACCCGTGCCTGGGCCGATGCGGCCGGACGGGAGGCGCGTCGCCGGTGCGTCGCTGAGAGCTGTTCCGCCGATCAGCAGGCCACGTCGCTGGATGAGATTGTTGCGGCGGCGCTTGATGCAAAAGGCGCCACCGTTCAAATCTTGTTTTGAAACCGCGCCGCCGGTATGATGTATCGGCATGAACGCCGTAAAACAGGACGCTGCGGAGATGACGAGACGGAAGCAACGACGGGCCGTTCTGGGTTGCCTGGTCGCCACGATGCTGGCCGGCTGCGATTTCAATCCCCCGGGTGTCGTCGTACAGGTCCGTGTGGACAACCTTGCGTTACTTGGCCAGCTCAAGGCCGACCAGGATCTGCGCATCGCCGGCTGGGTGCAGGCGGAGGCGCCGCGAGAGGGGGAACGCCCGGATCGTGTCTTTCATCATGAAGAAGTCCTCGACAAGAATGTACTGGGCACGCTCGACGAGATCTGCCTGACCGAGACGAATGATCCGACGTTGTACACCTGCACAACACACCTGCAAATCGCGCCCGGCGGTACGTTGTGGCTGGGCGCCTTTTACGAGGCGCGCGGCTTTGCGGATGACGTCCCCGACCCAGGCGAATTTTTGTCGGTGACGGGGCCGATCACCATCGACGCGCCGGATCAGAAAATCGACAACCTCGTGATTACAATGCGCGATCCCGATGCCGTTTCGGTGCCGGGCGCGGACGAGGCGTTCGCAGCGGTGACGGGTGCCATCATTGATGGCGACCCGGAGGCTTTCATGGAGCGCATCCACCCGCTGTTCTACAACGACTGGGGGATCGACTTCGACCAGTTCGCGGCATGGGTCACCGGTGCTTTCGCCAATACGACGCAGACATTTGGCGATCCGCTGACGGCACCGCTCGCGGGTTTCTGGTCGAGCGACGTCCGAACGCGGCTGAACATTCAGAATGTGCAGGTTTCGGCGGAGCCGCCGAACGGGTTTTCTCTGTTTGCCGATGTCTCCTACGTCGCACAGGCCAGTCGAAACCAGAGCACTTTTCCGGTCGTTGAGCGGTGGAAGGTCGATACGCTTGATGCAATCGACCAGCGCCTGATTTCGTCGATCAACGTGCTCTGGCAAAACGTCGACGAAACGGTCATTGGTGTCGCCGAGATCGAACCAGGGCCTCCGGCGAAGTTGACGGTTGGCTGGAGCAACACCGGCAATCCGGATTCGTTTACGGTGTCCCTGGACCAGTACGACTCGGCCCGGTTCGCATGGGATCCCGTGACCTCGGTGTCGGTAGCGGCATCGGTCAATACCTGCTCGTTCGGAACCTCCGCGAGCTGTGTCAACGGCCTGCCAGTTACGACGAGCGCGTTCTACCGCGTGCAGGTCATTCCCGTCGAAGGCGGTACGGCACGGCGTGCGTCGAGTGCATTCGTTTCTGGAGAAGATTACCAGCCCTGATCTGACGACAGTTCGCGCGAGGCGTGCGCCCGATCAAAGCGACGTTGCTGACCGCTGGCGGCAGGCGCCGACGGCGGGCCCGCGCTCGATCTGGACCGTGATGTGGTCGATGCCAAACTGCCGGGGCACTTCCTCGCAGACGCGCAGAAGCAATGTTTGGTCGTCGGTCGCGTCGGCGGATCTGACCAGATGTACGGTCAGGGCCGTGTCTGTCGTGCTCAGCGGCCAGATGTGCAGGTCATGCACCTCGGTGACGCC
>RFIY01000194.1 GCA_003695505.1 Candidatus Dadabacteria bacterium
CGCTTCTGGCAGACGTGGGTGCATCGCGTCGGCCCCGTACCGCCGTGGGTCAAACCGGAGGAGCTCCCCGACAAGATCAAGCTGTCGATCGACCGCGACACCCTGCTCGGCATCGCCCGGGAACTGGTGCAGAAAGCAGGCAGTCTGTCGCCTGAGCAGCTCGAGTTCGAGGTGCGGATCGGTTCTGAAGCGTTCGCGGTGCGGCCGGACGACCCGCTTGCGCCGGAAGAGGCGCTGCGTGCGGACGAGCCGGGCAAGGCGCTGCTGACTGCCTTCGTGCCCTGGTTGCTGCAAACCTGGGAGCAGGAGCGAGTGCGCAGCGAACGCATGAGTTTCGACGGTCTGCTGACGACGTTGGCGCGTGCGCTGCAGCGGTCGCCGGCGCTGGGCGAAGCGATTGCCCGGCAGTGGCCGTTGCTGTTCATCGACGAATGTCAGGATACCGATCCGACACAGTGGCAGATCTTCGAAGCGATTTACGGGACGCCGCGCGCTGTGCGGACCGCCGTGGTGATGGTCGGAGATCCGAAGCAGTCCATCTATCGTTTCCGCGGCGCCGATTTGCGTACCTTCCTCGAACTGCGCAATCGCCCGGGCCTGCGCTGCTATACGCTCGACGTGAATTTCCGCAGCGATCCGTGCCTGCTGGAGGCGGTCAACACGCTCTTTGCCGATGAACCCGGCAAGCCCGGCGCGCTGGACATCGACGAACAGCATCGTCTGCCGTACCAGCCACTGCGTCCGGCCTGGCATCGACGCGCCGTCGTCAGGGACGATGAACAACTGCGTGGGATGAACCTGACCTACTTGCGTGATGCGGAAGCCAAAATTCCCGACTGGCTCGCAGCCCGAATCGTCACGCTCCTCGACGGCCGGGCGACCGTGCAGGAGGAGAAGACCGAAAACGGCCCGGTCCAGTCGCGGCCGTTGCGCCCCTCCGATATCGCAATCCTGACCGGCACGCGCGACCAGGCGCGAGACATTCAGAAGGTCCTGGAACGTGCCGGCCTGCCCGTGGCCTCGGCGGTGCGCGACAGCGTCTTCGCCAGTCCCGAAGCCCTCGACTGGCTCGCGGCATGGCGGGCGCTGTTGCAGCAGAATCGCGAGACGATCGGCGCGCTTGCGCCGACCCGCCTCGTCCGGCTGTCGGCCGATCGGATGCCGGCGGCGCTTGACGATCTGCAGCAGCGTGTCGCCCGCCTGCGTGCCCGTTACTGGACGATCGGCGCACTGACCCGCGCCCTGTTGTCCGGCGAACTGTGCATGGCAAACGATGAGTCCGCGTCGCTCGCCAGTTTGCTGATCCGTGAGCAGGGCGGTCTGCGGGTCTGGACGAACTACCGGCACCTGGCCGCCCTGACGATCGAAACGGCCGTGCGGCACCACTGGTCGCTGCCCGATGTCGTGACCTGGCTGGAAAAGCGCGTCAGTCGCGGCGAATCGGACGGTGACGATGCCGCACTGCTGCAGATCGATCGGGACGACGATGCGATCCGACTGATGACGGTGCATATGGCCAAGGGCCTTGAATGGCCGGTCGTCTTTTGCCCGTATCTTTGGAAAAGTGAGGGGCTTCTCTTGCATAATCCGGCATGGTTGCTCCACCGCGGAGAATTGGGCAGTGCAGGACGAAGGCGATTCCGCTTCGGGGTCCGTGCCAGGGCGGGTCGGTCGAACAAGTTCGATCCCGAGCTGGAACAGCTGGAAAAGGATGATGAGCACGCCGAAGGCCGGAGACTCTTGTATGTTGCGCTGACGCGCGCGTCGAGCTTTTGCGAAGTCCTGGTACCGTCCTGTTACGCCCGCAGAAATTTGCGGCGATTCCGCGAAAGTTCGCCATTGTTCGCGCTCCTGGGCCGTCGCGCCGACATGGGCGAAGCCCACGCAGCCGTTCTGAACACAGACGTGAACGTCGAAGACTCGATTCCTGGGCTGTTCAAGGCCTGGTGCGAACGGTACGGGCAGGCGCACACGCAATGCCGGCAGGCGAATCCGCCCACGGCTGTGCCGCACTGGCGGCGTCCGCCTCTTGTCGGGCAACTGGTTGCGCCGGCCCGCATTGCGCTGCCGCAGCCGCTGGTCGACAGCCACAGCTACAGCTCGTGGGCCCATCACGGCGGTCTCGACCGTGTGGCAATGCCCGGCGCCGACGAAGAACCGGGTGCGCCGGAGGTCGATGATCGCTGGTCCGCCTTCCGTCCCGGGCGGGTTACGGGACTCGCCTGGCATACGTTGCTCGAGCGCTATCTGTGCTTTCCGGAGGCTCGCAGCGACATGGAGCGGCTGATCCGCGACAGTTTGCCGGCATCGCTTGTCGGCGATGCCGACGTCGCGGTGGCGCAGCTCCGCGAGGGGATGCAGCGCTGGATTTCGACACCGATCGTCGACGGCGAGGCGACACTGCGGCTCGATCAATTGCAGCCGTCGCAGGTCTTTTGCGAATGGGAGATCTGTGTGCCGCTGGCCGAACGAACGTCGGTCGGCCGGCTGCTCGAGGCGCTGGCAACGGGCGAGGACTGGGTGGCCCGGGCGGCCCGGACGATGACCGGCCGTCTTGACGTCGATCGACCGGTGGCCGGATGGATCGAAGGCGTCATCGACCTGGTGGCCTGCAGCGAAGCCGGCCACTGGTGGGTCATCGATTACAAGTCGGATGCCGTCACGGCTGCCGGTGTGCCGTCCCCGGCCCAGTTGCAGCAGCGCATGGCGGATGCCGGCTACCTGATCCAGGTCGCCCTGTACGTGACCTCGCTGCGACGGTACCTGCGCGTCCGCGGTGCGGGCGACATCACGATTCATCCAGTCTGGTTGTTTTTGCGTTCCTTCGGCGCGCCGGATATTCCGGACGCTGGAGTCTGCCGCATCCCGATGCCTCCAGAACGGCTGGATCGCATCGAACAGGCGCTGTTTGCCGAAAGGGAAGAGCGATGAGCGCCGCCGACCCGCTGTTGCGTCTGGTGGAGGAGGGCGTCGTGAAACCGGCCACGGCGCGGCTGGCCCGGTTCGCCGTGCGCCGTTTCGACGGTGATGCGGACCTGCTCCCCGTGATCGCCCGCCTCCTCGAACTGGGTTTCGAAGGGCAGTCGCTCGTTCGCATCGAGGAGCTTGCGGCCGAACTGCAGATCGAGCAGGACGTCATTGCCGCCGCAGCCGACTGGCTGGACCGGGCCATGGTCTGGGCGGGGCCTGCAGATGAGCAACGTCCTGCGCCGGCTCGACGTCGCCCGAACGGGCTCTATCTGGGCGGCGCGGACGAGCTGGAGCAGCGCATTGCCGCCGCGTTGCTCGCGCGCGCTGTCGAAGATCCTGTGGAAGAACTGGAGCGAGCAAAACGGCTCATCGGCGCGCTGGATCGTGAGCCGCGAGCGCCCAATCGTCTGCAGCGTCGCGCGATCGCGCTGGCGGCGCGCCGCCGACTCGTGCTGCTCGCCGGCGGACCCGGAACCGGCAAGACGTTTACGGTCGCCCATATGCTGCGCCTGCTCTGGACCTGTGATCCGGGCCGCTCCCGCACGATGCTGCTGGCGCCGACGGGCAAAGCGGCATCGCGTCTGGGCGAATCGATCATCGGCGAGCTGCAGGCATTCGACGATCCGGAACTCGATCGCGAACGGCTGCGCTTGACGGCGGCATCGGCGTCGACGATCCATCGCGTGTTGTTCGGTCGGGGGCAGGCCGGCGAAATCCAGTATCTGGAAGACGCCGACCTGGTGATCGTCGACGAAATGTCGATGGTTTCCCTGGGGTTGTTCGATGCGCTGCTCGCACAGATCCCGTCCCATGCGCGACTGATTCTGATCGGCGATCCGCGGCAACTGGCCTCGGTCGAAGCGGGAACCGTGCTTGCCGATCTGGTCCGGGCGGCTTCGCGCGATGGCGTCCCGGCCTGGACAACACAGATGCGCGAGGCTCTCGGGATCAGTGATGACGATCCCGAAGCCGTACCGGCGGCCGCCGACACGCCGCTGGCCGACACGCTCGTCGTGCTGCGGGAATCACGTCGTTTCCGACCGGACGGAGACATCGGACGACTGTCGCTGGCGCTCGAGCGAGCTGGCGACGGTGGTACCGCGACGGACGAAGCGGTGGCGCGCGCATTGAGCCTCTGTGCGGAACGCCGGACCGATGAGCCACTGCACCCCGAACGTGCCGAGTTGGCCTGGCTTCCTGCCGAATCCGACAGCGCCGGTGTCGAGCCGTGGCTGCCGACGATCGAACAACTGTTCACGCCGCTTGCGCACGCAGAGCGTGTCGAGGATGCGCTGTCGCACCTGGGCGTCTCGATCGTACTCAGCCCCGTGCGTGAAGGACCCTGGGGCACGCTCACCCTCGCGGAGTGGATGGCAGCACGCATCGAACGGCAGGCGCGCTGGGCGCCGGTGATCGTCACGCACAATGACTACGAGTACGACGTCTTCAACGGTGATCTCGGCGTGCGTCGATGCCGCAACCGCGACGGCCTGCTCTATGTGCGCGGCGGGACGTCTGGAAAGGCGAGGTCGATTCCGGCCGACGAAGTCCGGTTTGATGACGCCTGGGCGCTGACGATTCACAAGAGCCAGGGCTCCGAATTCGATCACGTCTGGTTGTTTCTGCCGCCGCTCGAGGGGCCGGGGGCGGTCAGCGAACGGCAGCGCAGCCTGCTGACCCGGGAACTGCTCTACACGGGCATGACCCGCGCCAAGAAGAGGCTGACGATCGTCGGTCCGGCGGAGACGATCGAACACATGATCCGCACGCCGATCCGCCGCGCCAGCGGCCTGGTCGAGCGGCTGCGCGAACTGGGCTCCTGATCTGAGCGGCCTCCCTTAGGATCCGGCAGATGGAGCGCCCATGTGAATGTGCGCCCACTTACTTGACATGTGAATCGGCTTCATCTATGCTCAAGCTGGTCGGGTCAGGAGTGGATCATGAGCGAAGTTCGTGTTCACATCGAACCTCAGCTTTCTCGCAGGCTCAACGACAGCAGCGCGCGGCGGCGGTTTTATCCCTATGATGATCACATCATCGACTGGTCGGTCCCCATTGACGATACACATGTCTATATGCCGGACGGGTACAGCGTCGTCGATGGCACGCCGGTCGCCGATGCGCTGACACTTGCCGAAAAGAGCTTTCTGACGCGCTGGGAAGCGACCTGCTTCTTGCGCAACAACCACATTGGTGAACACATCCTCAATCAGTCCTTGCTGGCCCTGTTGCACAAGACAAACCCGTACGACCCAGCGTGGCGTTATATGCTCCACGAGGTTGCCGAGGAATGTCAGCATATGAAGATGTTCAATCAGTGGGTGCGCATCAACCCGGATATCCGCACGAAGGGGCTGGGACAGGATGTCTGGGGCGTGCCGGTGTCGATGCTGGCGCCGGTCATTGCGACACGGTTTCCGGTGATCCTCTGGACGCTGACGCTGACGTTCGAGGTCTTTGGGGACGATTTTGCCAGGCGGGCCGCGCGGCGGCAGCCCGAGAACATCCACCCGATCATCCGGCAGATCGGGCGCACGCACATGGTCGAGGAGGCACGCCATATCGCGTTCGCCGAGGAGTGGCTGCGCAACCAGGTGCCGAAGTTGCCGCGCCTGCAGCGCGTTGGCCTCAACCGCCTGATCGAAACGATTCTCGAACGGGCGATCCGGATCGGCCTGCCGGAGCGCTACAGCACGCAGATTGCGCATCTGGTCAGTTACGAAAGTTTCCGGGCCGGCCTGCGCGGCGATCACCGGCGACGCCTGATCGCCGGCATCTACGCGCCGCTTGCGAAGCAGCTCGCAGAACTGGGC
>RFIY01000195.1 GCA_003695505.1 Candidatus Dadabacteria bacterium
CCGCATCACATTGCGCGGGATCTTGAGCGGCGTTCCCGGAATCCGCAGCGAGCGCACGAACAGCACGAAAAAGAAGTGGGAATGTTGCTCGTCCTGCGGGATGATGCTGACGAAATGTTTGATGTAATCGTCGGTATTGGACCAGTTGTACGGGTACTGGTAACCGAGTCGCATCAGACCCGACTGCGTCTGATCCCGATCCATGAACGCATCGAGCAATTTGCCGGCGCCGATTTCGGCCTGATAGGCGATCTCGACCAGGTCGCGATCCGGGTGTTCATCACACTGGACCAGCTTCGGTTTGCTGAACGGCTGGTACTTGCGGTGCAGGTACCCGTGCGTGTAATCGCTGACGTTCTCGAGCACCATCGAGTGATGCGCGACCCAGTTGTACTCCTTCGGCACCATCGTCCAGCCTGACCCCGGTTCGGCCTCGGGCAGTTGCGGCAGCGGCACGCTGTCGGCCAGCTCCGGATCGCCGGGAAAGATCCAGATCAGCCCATAGCGCTCGACGACCGGCACACGCGGGACCCGGAATTTCGGATCGTCGTGCCCGAACGTCTCATGCCAGATGTCGATGACCTCGCCGTCCCGATTGTACTTCCAGCCGTGGTACTGGCAGACCAGGTCGCAACCATCGACGAGGCCCGATTCGCTCAGCCGCACCTGGCGGTGCGCGCAGCGGTTCTCCATCGCACCGACCCGGCCATCCTTGCCGCGATAGAGCACGATCGAGCGCTTCCAGAAAACGATCTCGCGGATCTCACCACGTTTCAGGTCGCGCGAAATCGCGGCGATGTACCAGTAGTTGGGATCAAGACCCGCCGCACGGACCTTGTGATAGCGCGTTTTCGCCTCCGCAAACGAAGGCGGTGCGGGCAACCGCGGCTCGACAGGGATCGTTGCTTTGACCATGGGGGCGCTCCAGGACAAGGGATCGTTCGAAATGGAAAATTGCAATTTTCCAAAAGATAATATAAATTACTTGCTATGTCAAACGCATCGACCCAGCCCCCCTCAAAACGAGATCGCCTGCGCAGCGCGCGGGACGAGATGTACCGCGACCTGATCATCGCCGCCGGCGAGGAAACGTTTGCGGCGCACGGTTTCGACGACACGAAGATGCAGGACATCGCCAGTGCGGCTGGCGTGTCGCTGAAGACCGTCTACAAGTACTTCCCCGGCAAGCAGGAACTCTATCAGGCGATCAAGACACGGCGTGGCGGCGAACTGGTCGCCGAGGTCGAGCGGGCGGTCGGACGCCTCGCCGGCGACTTCCCGCGCGAGCCGCTGCGGGTCATGTTGACCGGCATGGAAACGCATCTGCGCTTCTTCATGAGTCACCCCGGCTATCTGCAGATCATCCTGCGCGAAGGCTACATCTGGTTCGAGCAACGCGCGCGGCAGGACCCCGGCCAGGAAGAGCTCTGGCAGCGCGGCCGCCAGGTGATGGAGGCACTGTTCGCCTTTGGCATCGAAACCGGCCTGTTCGTGCCCCAGCCCGTCGACGCGATGGTCGCGCATCTGATCTCGCTGCAACAGACGCGGCTCGCGACCTGGGTCGCCGCCGGCATGGAAGATGGCCCGGAAACTGTCATCGCCGCGGCGCAGGCCGAGTTCGTCCGCTTCTTCTGCGTGCCGGCGCTGGCGTCGGCCGTGCTGTCTCCGGATGGCAGTCGCGTCATCGACGCGGTCACGCGGCCGACCGAATTGCTCAGCCGCTACCGCAAACAGCCACCGGAACTGCACGTCCCCGTACCCACCCCATCCTGACCCGCCCAAACGTTTTCCCGGAGCTTGTGCAATGAATGAATCGACTCCCCAACGCGTCCTGATCACCGGCGGCAACGGCTTTGTCGGCCGCCATCTCGTCAACCGCTTCGCCGACCGTGGCGACCAGGTCACGGTCTTCGACGTCGGCCCGGAGCCGCCGCGCGGCGATGTCGCCTATGTATCGGGCGACATCCGCGATGCCGACGTCGTCGACCGCATCTGCCAGAACCAGGACATCATCATCCACAACGCATCGGTCGTCCACACCAAGCAGAACCGCGAGAAGGATGTCTGGGACATCAACTTCGGCGGCACGCGCCATCTTGCCGAAGCCGCGCGCAAACATGGCGTCGGGCGGATCGTCTATGTCAGCTCCGCGAGCGTCGTCTACGACGGCGGCGACATCGAAAACGGCGACGAGTCGCTCCCCTACCCGACGACGTCACAGGCCCCGTACGCCGACAGCAAGATCGCCGCGGAAAAGATGCTGCTCGAACTCAACGGCGACGACATCGCAACCGTGTCGATCCGGCCGCACGTCGTCTTCGGCCCCGGCGACAACCGCTTTCTGCCGGCCATTCTCGAACGCGCCTACAAGGGCCGCCTGCGTTACAAGGTCGGTCGCGGGGACAAGCTGTCGGATTTTACCTGGGTCGGCAATCTCGTCGATGCCATCGAGGCAGCCACCGACCGCCTCGCGCCGGGCAGCCCGGTCGCCGGCGAGGCGTACTTCGTCACCAACGGCGAGCCGATGCCGTTTTTCGACTTCGCCAACAAGGTGCTCGCCGCGCTCGACCTGCCCCAGGTACGACGCAGCGTCCCGGCCTGGCTGGCCTACGGCGCGGCGGCGACCGTCGAATTCATGGACACGCTGCGCGGCGGCACGCTCGGCGTCGAGACCGGCATGACGCGCTTCGCGGTCCGCTACATGTGTACCCACCACTACTTCAGCATCGACAAGGCGCGCCGCGACCTCGGCTATGAACCAAAGGTCTCGATCGACGAAGGCATACGACAGACGGTCGCGTCATTGCGCGCCGAAGGTCGCATCGCAGCATAATCGCCGGCCAGAGACGCTTGTCGAACTCAGGCCGCACCGCCCGCTGCCGCGGGATGGATCAGCAGACGAATGATCGACCCGACCGCCCACAACGTCGCCCACAGGACCGTCTGGGTCGGCCCGACCGGCCAGTCCAGTACATAGGCCAGAAAAAATCCGCCGGCCGCTCCAGTAACCGCGACCACAACCGTCACGGCCGGCAACACCGCGAAACGGCGAACAAGCTGCGCCGCTGCACCCGATGCGACGACCGCAGCGGCAAAGGTTGGCAGCAAACCGACAGTACTCGCTGAAAGCGCGATCAACGCGCCCCCCAGCACATCTCCGGCGACCCGCAGCATGCGCACCGGCAGGCCGCGCACCCGCGCGGCCTCGGGGAAAAAATACACGGCCGCGAGCCCCCGGCTCCAGAACGTAAAGCCACACAGTCCAATGGCGCCCAGAAGAATCCCGACAACGCCCTCTGCAGTGGAAACAAGTACTGCCGACCCCATCAATGCGGAATTGATATCGTGCGCCTCGTGGGGCAACTGCTGGATGCCGATCACCGTCAACCCGGTCATGCCCGCGTACAGCAACGCGGTCAACCAGGCATCACTGGCCGCGTCGGCGCGACGTCGGCCAAAGACATAGCCGAGGACCGCTCCCGCGACAATGGCCGCGAACTGGGGATGCACGAGCTGTTCGAGGCCAAGCGCGAACGTCGCCACGACGGCCAGTGTTCCCCCCTGCGCCACGGTCAGATTGACAAACGCCATGCCGCGATACGCGTAGAACACGCCCATCGCGGCCATCCCGGCGAGCAGGATCGTGCTGACGAGCGCCGGAAACCAGAAAAACTGCAGAAAGGTCTGGATCATGTCGCTCATAGCGCCCCCTCCTCGGCAAACATCGCCTCCGCGGCTGGCCACACGGATTCGGTGGAGCCCGCGATGACCTGTCCGGCATGGCGATTCAACAGCAGCAGATTCGACGCGAATGCCCGTGCAGATGTCAGAAAATGGGTAATCATGACGACGGTCGTCCGATGCCGTCGGGCATATTCAGCCAGCAGGCGCATCACCGCGGCTTCACCGCGCCGATCCAGCGCGCTTGTCGGCTCGTCCAGAAACAGGCAGTCGGGCGCGGCGACGAGTGCCCCCGCCAGGGCAGCACGCTGATATTCCCCGCCGCTGAGTTTTTCGAGGGGATGATCCAGCAGGCCCTCCAGGGCGAACTCCGCACTGATGGCTTCGATGCGCTCGCGCACGTCGCGCCGGAGGAAAGGACGCCGCCAGCTATGGTTGCGGTCGCACTGCAATTGCAGGAAGTCGCGCGTCGTCATCGGCATTCTTCCGGTCCGGTACCGCCCCTGCGGCAGGTAGCTGTTGCGAACGTGTGCCGGTTGGAGATACCTCCCCGAAACCGGCGGAATCAACCCGAGCAGGGTCTGCATCAGCGTCGACTTCCCGGCGCCATTTGGCCCGAGAATCGCCCAGATCTCGCCCTCCATGACCTCAAGATCGAGTGGAGGAAGCAGCGGCGTGCCGCCGTAGCCGACGACGAGTGCCTGCGCGGCCAGTGCGCTCACGGTGCCGCTTCCTCGATCGAACGCATCAGCGCCTCGATCCGCTCCAGGTAACTTTGCCCGGGGCTGGCTCCGCCGCTGATGACGACCAGTGGAATGTCGAGTTTGTCGGCCAGCAGACGCGTCAGCTTGTCGGGATAATACGCCTCCTGAAGGATCATGGCGGCGGGATTGCTGTCTTGCAGATGGACAAGTTCGACGAGCCGTTTCGGACTGGGCGGAATGCCTGGCTTGGGTTCAACGGTGGCCGTCTGCGTCATGCCGAGCCAGTCTTCGAGATAGCTCAGCGATTGATGATAGGCCAGCACGCTGAGATGCTTCTGGCGCAGGTTTGCGGCTCGTGCCAGCAATGGTCTGGCCGCATCGATCAGTTGCGCCAGCCTTTGTGAAAATAAGGTCTTCTGCTGAGGCGCGAGCTGGCTCAGACGTTCAGCAAGGCGACGCGCGACGGTCAGTCCCTGCCGCAGGTCCGTGAGGTAATGTGGATTGCCGAGCGGATGCACGTCTCCCTGGCTACGATCAGCCATGCCGGCCTCAAGAACCGCGATCCCCTCGGAAGCGTCGAAGTATGCCGGATTGCCACGGATCAACGCGGGATTCCGTGCTGCACGGATCAGCGATGGCAACCAGCCGATCTCAAGGTCGAGCCCATTGAGTACGAGCAGGTCGGCACGATGCAGTTCGACTGCATAACTCGGCCGGGGATCGACGAAATGTGGATCCTCGTCCGGGGATGCGAGCACGGTCACCCTGACTGCGTCACCGCCGATATCGCGCACCAGCGCACCCAGATCGGGCAACGTGGCGACCACTTGCAGCGGCGCCGCGGCGGCACGCGTTGCAACCGAACAAAGGAACACAATCAGTGCAATGAAAACAGGAAAGCTTCGGGTATGCATGGTCATCATCCTGACGGCTCAGAAGGAATGGGCGCCGTGGGCACCGGCAACGAGTTCAAATCCGAGATCCACCGTCCAGCCTTCATGGCCTGCCGGTGAATGTGATTCGAACCCCTCGATTCTGAATTTGGAGAACTCGCTCGGCCGGAATGCGATCGCGAGGCCCGAACGCTGTGTCAACGCTTCGCCCTGGCTACGCTGATGCAGCCATTCGTGGCGCAAGGATCCCAGCCAGCGTTGGGCAAAATGAATATCGACCAGTTCATAACCGGCGATATCCAGTTTGCCGTTGGCCGGCGTCTGCGCGCGACGCCCGGCAGCTTCGACGGTCAGCGCCAGGTAGCGGCCCTCCTCGTTGTTCTTGCGCGAGCGCCATTTTGCGTACAGATCCGCGCCCAACCATTGCAGGCGGGCAAACGACGGCCCACTCTGCGCCGCCCAGACGCCGACGTTACCAGCCAGCGCATCCATCGGGGTAAACGACGCCTCGTTACGAAGCAGGTAGAACTGCCTGCGGAACCATCCTCCGGGCCCGGTCGGCGCCGTCGTCGGTGCCAGGCCGAGCTCGTCGGCGAGTTCATCGGCGGCAGCCTGGTCCGCGGCGACAGCCTGCAGGGTGTCGTAGAACGGCAACGGTGTGAGCCACGACAGTTCAACCCCCAGGCTGCTGAGACTCTCCGCACCAAGCAGGCCCGAGCGCAACAACGATGCCTTGCCAAATGACCAGCTATGCAAATGCGTGGCATTCTCGCGCCCGGCGGCCCATTTGACCTTGCCGAAACGGCTCTGCAGCCCCGCTGGCAGGGCGCGTGTCGTCCCATACGCCTCTTCGATCTCGAACCCTTCAAGCGTGAACACCATAGCCATGAAATATTCAAGATAGGGATCGACCGGACTTTGCACCGACAGCTCGATCTGCTGCAGAGTGAATCCGTTCTTGACGGGGTCGTGGTCGGTCGAGAACTGATCAACGACCGGGTTCCCGTCACCGACGGAAACCGCGGCATCAGCAATGAAACTGATCGCGGGATTCATCAGATTCAGCGCGGTGCTGCGGAATCCCGAAGATGAATCGGATGGTTGTTCAGGCGCACTGCTGACTGCCGCGGAAAAGGCTTCGAGAAGCTCTTCATCCGTCTCCGCCCACGCAGCCGCAGGCCCCGCAAGGAGCAGCGCCATGGCAAGAACCGGCCACGGCCTTGAACACATATTCAACATGGAAACATCCAGTATTTGATGGAACCCTGTCAGGGTTCCGCTTTCGCAACAGGTTCCCGATGGCGCACGCCACCGGGACATCGACAAGGACTGTCAGATCGTCGCGTAAAGTGGGGGCGCGCGGGAGGGAATTCCCGGCAGAGACGCGCGCGCAACGACCGGCGAGGGGGCCTGCTGCGGCGCCCGGACGACAGCGAGCCGAGCCGGCACAAAGCTGGATGGTGGCGTGGCGGCGCCGTGCGCCGCCACTGAACACTGGATACAGTTCTGGGCGTGGCGATGATGGTGGTGCCCCGGAATCGGGCACGGCCGGTCATCTCCGGCTGTCCATTCGTGGGGCGTCTCGGCGTACGCTACGCCTTCGCTGATGGCCTGGAGTACGTGCGTCCCTGAAACGACGGGCGCGCCCAGCCAGAAACTCAACAGCAGCGCCAGTCCGGCTCTGAGCCGACCAGTTGAGGCAACGAGGCGCATCATGCGGTTGCAGCGTCCTTGCGTACGGGCGTGATCCGCGTTCAGTTTACGCGACGGTCACGTTGACACGCAATGCCCGCGCGCGACGCGGCATCGGCGTCACCGCAAGGAGCGGCCCTGGCGGTCACGACGACCGCCAGGGGTTTCAGGTGATTACCCGGCCTTCGCAATGGCCTGGTCGAAGTCGGCAATGATGTCGTCGATGTGTTCGATCCCGGTCGAGACCCGAATCATGTCTGGCGTCACGCCGGCCGACTTCTGCTCCTCTTCGCTGAGCTGCTGGTGCGTCGTCGACGACGGGTGAATGACCAGCGTCTTCGCATCGCCGACGTTCGCCAGCAGGGAGGCCAGCTCGACGGAATCGACGAACTTTTTCGCGGCATCGTAGCCGCCTTTGAGTCCGAAATTGAGCATGCTGCCGAACAGGCCCGGGCGCAGATAGCGCTTCGCCTGTTCGTGATACGGATGCTCCGCATCGCCCAGATAGTTGACCCAGGCCACCTGCGGATGCTCCTTGAGCCACGCCGCAAGTTTTGCCGCATTCTCGTTGTGCCGCTCGATGCGCAGACTCAGCGTCTCGAGTCCCATCAAAAAGTAGAAGGCGTTTTGCGGCGACAGGCACATGCCCATGTCGCGCAGCCCCTCGACGCGGGCGCGAATGATGAACGTGGCGTTGGCGCCGAGCACACCGTCGGGCCCAAAGGTATCCCAGAACTTCAGGCCGTGGTAGCCGGGGCTCGGGTCGGTGAAGATCGGGAACTTGCCATTGTTCCACGGGAACGTCCCGGCATCGATGATCACGCCACCGATGCTCGTACCATGTCCGCCGATCCACTTCGTGGCGCTGTGGACAACGATATCGGCCCCGTGCTCGATCGGGCGGCAGAGGTAACCGCCGCCGCCGAAGGTGTTGTCGACGATCAGCGGCACACCCGCGTCATGCGCGACCTTTGCGATCGCCTCGAAGTCGGGCACGTTGTAGCGGGGGTTGCCGATCGTTTCGACATACACGCCGCGCGTATTCTCATCGATTGCGGCAGCGAAATCGGCCGGGTCGTCGCCGTCGACGAATTTCACGTCGATACCAAGCCGCGGCAATGTCACTTTGAACAGGTTGTAGGTCCCACCATAGAGGTAGCTCGTCGAGACAATGTTCTGACCCGCTGTAGCGATCGTCGCAATCGTCAACGTTTCCGCCGACTGGCCCGAGGCCGTCGCCAGCGCGCCGACGCCACCTTCCAGCGCCGCCATCCGCTGCTCGAACACATCGGTCGTCGGGTTCATGATGCGGGTGTAAATGTTGCCGAATTCCTGCAGCGCAAAGAGGTTCGCCGCGTGCTCGGCGTTGTTGAACACGTAGCTCGTCGTCTGATAGATCGGCACGGCCCGGCTGCCGGTCGTCGGGTCGGGTTGCTGGCCTGCGTGCAGTTGCAAGGTTTCGAAACGCGGCGTCGCGTCGCTCATGAATGGACTCCTTCCACACCTGGAATGTTGTTCGGTGCGTCCATTGTACGCAACCCGCCCCCAACGCGCAGCATTGATGCTCGTCAACCTTGCTACGCCGACGGTACCGATATACTGTTGATCGTTGCGGCCGAAAAAGGATTCGATGATGCACACACCTCACGCCTCACGCCCGTGGAGCCTCGCGGGCACCCTCTTTCTGATGGCCGCCGTCGCCGTAACGACGTGGCTGGCGGTGCGCCCCGCGGCACCGCCGGCTCCAGACAGCGTGCACGTCCGCCGCGGAGGCATCGTCGAGGCCGTGTTCGGCATCGGCACGGTGCGGTCGGATCACGAGTTCACGTTACGCAGCGGCATTCAGACGCGTGTCCAGACGTTGCATGTCCG
>RFIY01000196.1 GCA_003695505.1 Candidatus Dadabacteria bacterium
CATAGACCTGCTCCCGCACCTGCTCCAGCGGGGGCAGATCAGCCTGTCGCAAACCGACGAACGTGATCTGGGTCGGAACACCATCACGAGCGATCTCTGTCACGGCTCCCGGCTGCGGATTTCCGGCGATCCACTGTTGCACCTCTGGATCGAGCGTACTCCAGGGCACTTCGACGAGTTCCTGCGACGGCCCGACCCGAACGGCAATCACAGGCTCCAGGCCATAGCGATCCGGATGCTCTCGCATCCAGGCGATCAGATCCGCATCATCAATGGAAATCCCCGGTTCGATTTCTCGCTGGACAATCTGCATGCGCAATAACTGGGTTCGCAACATCTCGCGATAGGCAACCCGTGACAACCCCTGCGCACGCACGGCCTCATAGAGTTCTTCGACACTCATGCCGTTCTGTTCCGCCACGTTCTGGACGGTCGCATCGATCTGCTTGTCATCGATGCTGACGTGATTCCGATCTGCCCATGCCGTCATCAGCAGATCGTTGATGCGTTGCTCGACCAGCGCATCGTCTGCAAGATCAGCATCACCCTGCTGGGCCAGCGTCGCGCGCAGCGCACGCAAATCGGACCGCAGGATCGGCGTACCTTCGACCACCGCGACAATTTCGTCGACAACTTCGGTGACAGCGCCGACGGCTCCCGGAAAGACTGGTGGCGCACAGAGCAATACCGCGAGAGACAGGGCATTTACGGCCGACCGCCAGCACCGGCGGCCGTTCCCGTGATCAGATTTCCCTGTCGGCGCCAGAGCGCCACCCGCCCTGACGTCTTCGCGACGACGCTGCGAAGGCGACGGGCTGCTAGCGCGGCACATCCAGCGCCCTCGCCCATTCGTCATCGTTGATTTCAATTGGCACTTCCTGACGTAGGCGGTCAATGAGCTGTTGGCGAATCTGTGCAAGCCGCTCACGTTCGATCGTTTCCCGAATCATTCGTTCCACCGACTTCCGGTCCGGCCGGTGCCCGCGCCGGCGGTCCGTCACCCGAAATACATGGTAGCCGTATTCGGTCTGGATCACTTTGGAGACCTTGCCGACCGGAAGCCGGAATGCGGGAGCAAACGATTCTGGCAGATCCTCGGCGCGCACATATCCGATACGCCCCCCCTTCGTGCGCTCGGGGCCAATGCTGTGTTCGCGTGCAAGCTCCGCGAAGTCACGCCCCCCAAGCAACTCCTTGCGCAGCGCCCGAGCCTCCTGTTCATCCGCGACCACAATCTGCCACAGTTCGACCTCGATACCAGGATTGACGGCCTCGAAGCTCTCGCGGTAGTGCGCATCAATATCGGCCTCGGTCACCGGAGCCGTGCGGGCAAGTTCCTGAGCCAGCAGGCGCTCCACGAGCAGGCGCCTCCGTGTCGTGCGTTCCCAGTCGCGTTCATCCACATAATGTTCGAGCAGATATCGCTTCCAGGCGCGCTCATCCAGGTCGCCGCGAAGACGGACGGCTTCGCTGGTCAGCTCCCGGTCGTCAACCGACAGTCCGCGCCGCCGCGCCTCCTGAACCAGTAAACTTTCCGCGATCAGCTCATTGAGCAGCCGCTTGTGCAACTGCGCACGGTCTTCCCGCGACAGCACCGGGATATCGCCCAGCTCGCGCCGGGCCATACGCAACCGTTTCTCGAACGCGCCCCGGGTGATCGTCTCATCGCCAACGCGGGCCAGCCAGACTTCCTGGTCCGGTTCGGATGTACACCCGGAGACAGACAGCGCACCCAGAAAAAGGGCGCAAGCAACCATGAGCGTCTTCACGAACAGTGTCCAACCGTTGGCGACGGTAAAGCCGTCAGCCGCGTACAATTCAGGGCTTTTTCTGTTGTTCGATGTCCAGCTCGGCCAGCAGCTTTTCGTCGATCTCGACGCCGAATTTTTCGCGCAGCCCCTTCATGTTGGCCTCGAACATTTCCTGCCGTTTCTTGGGAAGCAGGGCTTGCTCGATTTCCTTGCGCAGCTCGTCGTCCAGCGGACGTTCGGACGATTTCTTGATGTCCACGAGGCGAATGATATGCCAGCCAAACGGCGTACGGACCGGTTCGGAGATTTCCCCGGGTTTGAGGGCCAGTGCAGCCTTTTCAAATGCGGGAGCATAGCGTCCTTTTTCCGCATAGCCCAGATCGCCCCCGCGAGATGCGCTGGGCCCCTGCGACATTTCGCGCGCCACCTTCTCGAACGGCTCTCCGGCTTCAACCCGCTTCCGGGCTTTCAGCGCCAGCTTGCGGGCTTTTTCCACTTCAGCTTCCGAAGCATCAGGTGCGACCTTGATCAGAATATGCTGCGCCCGATACTGTTCCTTCTGACGATACTTGTCGATGTTTTGCTTGTAGTATGCCTCGATCTCATCGTCCGGAATCTTGATCTCACGTTGCCACTCTTTCATCAACTCCTGGAGCAGGATCCGCTGTACGGCCTGGTCGATCTGGTATTTGACGTCTGGACGCCGATCAATGCCGCGCTCGCGCGCTTCGAGCTCGATCAGTTTCGAACGCACCTGATGTTCGAGGATCTGCTTGCGCCCGCTCGGCGTACGCGCCCGCACCTTCCACTGCGCCGGAAGCGCGTCCAGACTGTTCCTGAATTCCTGCGCGGTAATCACTTCATCGTCGACGCGCGCGAGAACATCTTTGTCCGCTGATTTTGAGCATCCCCACAGCGGCAGCACGAGCAGCGCCGAAACCACGCAAACGGACGACCGGAACATCTTCACTTCACACATCCTTTCCGGGAAACGCATCAGGCCAAACAGCCGACAACAGCGCCGGGCGGCCGAAAAAACTCCAATACCGTAGCATGACAGAATCACTCCAGTCAATGTCGGCCGGCGTCGCCGGCCCCTGGAGTCCGGATCTACTCCAGCAGCCCACTGAAGGACTGACATCGCGTGCGATTTCTTGCCTGCTCAGGCTTGAGACCTCGGCTCGTACCCACAGGTTCCCAGGGACGTACATGACGTCAACGCCCACCAAGGAGCAGCTCCGCGAATACTGGTCGGTCGCCCTGAATGACGCGCGGGAACTCGATCTGCAGGGGCATCCCCCGGAAGCAGTTCTGAACCTGCTCACCGATCGCGCCGATCATCTGATCGCCGAACTGACGGCGCAGGCCCGCGCCCAGTTCGAGCGCAAGTATGCCGGCGCCGATGATACCTTTGCCGTCTGTGCTACAGGCGGGTATGGACGCAGAGAGCTTCACCCGGGCAGCGACATCGACCTGCTGTTTTTATGTGCGCGAACACGCACACCCGTGATCGAATCCCTGACCGAGACGGTTCTGTACGCGCTTTGGGACATCGGCCTGAAGGTTGGGCACGCGGTTCGGACTGTCGAGGACTGTATCCGCATTGGACAGGAAGATCTGACCGTTCGCACGACGATGATGGACCTCCGCCTGATCGCTGGCGACCGTGACTTTTTTGAGCAGGCGCACGCCGCGCTCGAACACCGACTGCTCCATGACAAGCTGACCGCCTTCTCGAAAGCCAAGGTTGCAGAACTCGAATCGCGCCGCAAACGTTACGGCGAAACCGCGTATGTGCTTGAGCCGAATATCAAGGAGAGCCCGGGCGGACTCCGTGATATACAGACGGTACGATGGCTGACTCAGGCCGCCTTTCGGGTCGATTCAATCCGGAAACTGCCGACGCTTGGGCTGATGTCAACCGAAGACGCCTCCCGCCTGGACGACAATCACGGTATTCTGCTCGGTCTCCGAACCCGCCTGCACCTGCTGGATCGTCGAAGCAACGATCAGCTTACGCTCGATGCCCAGCGTGAACTGGCCGCCCGATACGGTTTCGAGGACAACGACCGAGAGCTGGCCAGCGAAGCGTTCATGCGTTTTTACTACGAGCTGTCGCGACAGACGCGACAGCTCGTAGACATCGCTGTTGCAGAATCTATGGATCGAATCGTACCGTCGTCCCGTCGTTTGTGGTTCCGCCGAAAGCGGTCCCTTGGCGACGGGTTTTATCTGTACCGGAATCAGATCTGGGGGGCCCCGGTGATGCTGCGCGAACGGCCAGCATTACAGGTACTGGCGTTTGTCCACGCCCAGCGCGAATCGGCGTCACTCTCTCTGGACCTCAAACGCGCGCTGATCGCAGCCAGCCCGGCACTTCGTACGGCCGACGCCGCCACGCTCGTCGAGGCGGGTGGTCATTTTCTGGAACTGCTTGCCGCCGAAGCCTCCCTGCTGGACCTGACGACCGAAATGAATGAACTCGGTGTTCTGCGGGCTCTGATTCCAGAATTCGACCATCAGTACTGCCGCGTTCAGCACGACACCTATCATATCTACACGGCCGATATGCATCTGCTCGTGTGCCTCGACGTCTGGGAGCGCCTGCGTACAGGGGCGTTCGCCGACGAAGAACCGGAGCTGACCCATCTGGCAGAGACCATTCCGGATCCGACCGTCCTGGCGTTGGCAATCCTGCTGCACGACATTGGCAAGGGATACGGCAAGGATCACTCCGAATACGGCGCTGAACTGACGGAGCAAATCGCCCGACGGCTGGGACTGGCCCCGGATCGCGCCCGACGGGCGGCGTGGCTTGTGCGTGCGCATCTGTTGTTGAGCCATACCGCGCAACGCCGTGATCTCAGCGACCATCGCGTCATTCGGGAATTCGCAAAGCAAATCCCCGACCCTGAAGCGCTCGACATGCTTTTGTTGCTGACATTCTGCGACCAGAATGGCGTGGGTCCGGGTGTGTGGTCGCCGTGGAAGCGCAGCCTGATGCTGCAGTTGCATCGAGACAGCCGGCGCGTACTCGAACGCGAGGACATCCAGGGGATTCACCGCAGAAGAATTGCCCGATCGCGCAAGGCGCTTGTCGAATATGCCACTAACGAAGGGCTTGCCGACGTCGCGCATCAGTTTGTCGAGCAAATGGCTCCCCGTTTTTTCGTTCGATACGATGCCGAGGAAGCCATCGACATCGTACGGACACTGGCCCGGGCCATCGCGGATGATGGGCCGGCCGTTTCGATCATGGCCGAACCCGACATCGGCGGCCGGGTCGTGATCATCGCTCCGGACGCTCCGGGAGTCTTCGCGTTCGATGCCGGCCTGTTTTCGCTGCTCGACATGTCGATCATCAGCGCGGAGGGTTACACCCTGCCCGACAGCGAATGGGCGATCAATATTTTTCGTGTTCGCTCCCGCGATCCACTCTTTTTCGACACGGCTGAACGCATCGATCGCTTTCGCGACTCGCTGCTGGATTTGCTCGCACGTTCTGACGAAGCGCTGGCTCAGCTCGAACGTCGGCGTCAGGCACCGCCACCGTTGCCGCCACAAAGTCGGCGCCGAATCCGCGTACTGGTCGACACCGATCTGTCACGCCGCTACACGGTCTTCGAAATCCTCTGCTGGGATCGCCTCGGGCTCCTCCACGAACTTGCCGAAGTATTTTCCCGTCACGCCTGTAATATCTGGCTCGCGCGTATCGATACGGAAGGACAGCGGGTATCCGACACGTTCTATGTCGAGCGTGGCGGACAGCCGATTACCGACTCCGACCTGCTCGAACAGCTGCGCCAAGACCTGCTCGCCGTCGCCAATCGCGCATAACCGACTATTTTTATGTACTTGCAATTGTCCAGTTTTTGCGTACAATAAAGTATCTCCCCAACCGCCAAAGAAAAACAACACATGGAAAGTGTAGAATGACCACACCAAAGAGCACCAACATCACCTGGCACCATGGACATATTGACGATGAATCACGCACCCGACTGCTTGGGCAGAGGGGCTGCGTCCTGTGGTTTACCGGCCTCAGTGGCTCGGGCAAGAGCACCGTGGCTCGGGCTGTAGAAGCGGAACTGGTCGAACGCAGACACTTTTGCGCCGTACTTGATGGCGACAATATCCGACACGGCCTCAACAGCGATCTGGGGTTCAGCCCGGAGGACCGCACCGAGAACATTCGCCGTATTGGAGAAGTTGCCAAACTCTTCGCTGACTTCAACAACATCGTGCTGACGGCGTTCATCAGCCCCTACCGGGCGGACCGCGACCGCGCCCGTCAGACCGTTGGCGAGGAGCGCTTTTACGAAATTTACTGTGCCGCGGATCTGGATGTGTGCGAACAACGGGACCCGAAGGGCCTGTACAAGAAGGCCCGCGCAGGAGAGATCCCGGAGTTCACGGGTATCTCGGCGCCCTACGAGGCTCCAGAATCGCCCGAACTGGTACTCAAGACTGGCGAACAGACACTCGAAGAAAGCGTCCAGACCGTAATGGACTTTCTTGCCAGCAAGAACGTCTGGCCGGAAGAGATCTGAGCGGGCAGCGTGACAACTCCAACGCCAGCGACGACCGCGGCGCAGGCCATACCTGCCGATGAAGGCGCGGAACGGAGCGCCGCGCTTCAGGAACTGGCGAACCGGCTGTCTGCGATCGATGACCCGTGGGAAAAGTTGCGCGTCGCCGCATCAGCGACGGCTCCGGGAAGAATTTCCCTCGGAACAAGCGGGCAATTGACCGGCACCGCGATCATCGAAGGCGCGCACCAGCATAACATCCCGCTGCGCGTGTTTACGATCGACACGTTGCGCCTGTTTCCGGAGACAGTCGAATATTTCGACACGCTCGAATCCCATTACGGGATCTCAATCGAGCGCGTCCATCCGGACGATCAGGAACTGGACCGCATGATCCGGCAGCACGGGGTATTCCTGTTTTTCGACAGCAAGGCCAAGCAGGAGTACTGCTGCGAAATCCGCAAGGTTCGCCCCAACTTCCGGGCACTACGCGACGTTGACGTCTGGGTGACCGGGCTGCGCCGCGATCAGTCGGCCTTCCGGGCAGATACGCCCGCGGTTCAGGTCACGCAGATCCCGAATCTCGACAGCAGTTCGGACGAGAAGCATACACTGATCAAACTGGCGCCCCTGATCGACTGGGACGAAGCCCGCGTTCGCGCATTTCTCAAAGAAGCGAGAGCGCCACTACATCCACTGCTCGAAGAATCTGAAGGGGAGTGGTTCTTCGAGAGTCTGGGGTGCGTCATTTGTACGACGCGCCAGGCCCGCTGGGAACCCCCTCGTGCCGGACGCTGGCGATGGTTCAACGAATCGGACGCCGAGAAAAAAGAGTGCGGCATTCACCTGCCGCCGCCCTCACACATCAACGACTGACGACGCGCTGTGCCGTAGCGACCATGCGCGGGCGCAACCACTCCGACTATAATATCGGCGACAGGTGCAGACCCTGAGGAGGCTTCATTGGGTCTCAGTCCCAGCGATTTGAACGAATTTCGAGAGCTGCTCCGCCAGCGCGCAGAAGAGCTGATGGCCGGCGCGGAACACACACGAGGAGACATGCACGAGGAAGGCGCGCTGTTCGCCGATCCGGTAGACCGTGCCATGCTCGAAAGCGGACGCAGCTTCGAGCTGCGACTACGCGACCGGGAGCGCAAGCTGATTCGCAAAATACGCGAAGCCATCGACCGCATCGATCACGGGGAATACGGGCTCTGCGAGTCGTGCGGAGAACCCATAGAACGGGAGCGCCTGCTGGCTCGCCCGGTCACCACGCTCTGCATCGAGTGCAAGGAAGAACAGGAACGCCTCGAAAAAATGCAATTCTGAACGCTGCATCCGGATCATCAACTCGACATGCCTGCATCCTCATTACGCATAGCTGTGATTCCCTGCGCGGGACTTGGTTCCCGCATGCTGCCGTGGTCCAGGGCAGTCCCCAAGGAGCTCCTGCCCGTTGGCACGCTTCCCGTATTCCATTATGTCCTTGCCGAAGCGGCCCACGCCGGAATCGAAACGGTCGTGCTGGTCAATGCGATCTGGAAACGGGCGCTCGAACGTTACCTCGAACCGGACCGAGCCCTGGAAGCAGAACTGCAGGCACGCGGACGCCTCGAACTGCTGGACTCGGTACGCGAACTCGCAAGGCGCATCGAACTCGTCACGACATTCCAGCATGAACCACTCGGGCTCGGCCACGCCGTACACTGCGCCGCGCCAGTTGTCGGCACC
>RFIY01000197.1 GCA_003695505.1 Candidatus Dadabacteria bacterium
CGCAGCGAACCGTAGGCGAACAGCGGTCTGTCAGACCGATCCGCGTGAATCACGATCCTGTTCGTCGAGAAACGCCAGCAGCGCGGCCCAGTCGAGGGCATCGAGCTGTTCGCCGCTGCGCAGGCGCGGTGACGCCGTGCCAGATTCGACCTCCTGGTCGCCGACGATCAGCATCACGGGAATTTTCATTTTCTGCGCCTCGCGGATCTTCTTGCTCAGCGTCTCGCTGCGCAGATCGGTTTCGGCGCGGACGCCGCGGTCGATCAGGCGGCGACCCAGGTCCGCGGCATATTCGGCATGCTTGTCGCTGACCGGCAATACGCGCACCTGCTCCGGCGCCAGCCAGTACGGGAACGCGCCGTTGTAGTGCTCGATCAGGATCGCGACGAAGCGCTCCATCGAGCCAAACGGCGCGCGGTGAATCATTACCGGACGGTGCGCCTGGTTGTCGGCGCCAATGTACTGAATCCCGAATCGTTCAGGCAGGTTGTAATCGAGCTGGACGGTGCCGAGCTGCCAGCGCCGCCCGATCACATCGCGGACGACGAAATCGACCTTGGGGCCGTAGAAGGCCGCTTCGCCTTCTTCGGCGCGGAAGTCGATGCCCATGTCTTCGAGTACTTCGCGGAGCTCGCGCTCGGCGCGGTCCCACAGCGCCGGATCACCGGCATACTTGTCGCTGTTCGGATCGCGCAGCGACAGCCGGATCGACACGTCGTCGAAGCCGAACGTGCGAAACACGAACTGCACCAGCTCCACGGTCGCCCGAAACTCGTCGCGTACCTGTTCGGGCGTACAGAAGATATGGGCGTCATCCTGCGTGAAGCCGCGTACGCGCGTCATCCCTTGCAGTTCGCCCGATTGCTCGAAACGATAGACGGTACCAAACTCGGCGAGCCGGATCGGCAGGTCGCGGTAGCTGTAGTGATCGCTGGCGAAGATCTTGATGTGGTGCGGGCAGTTCATTGGCTTGAGCAGATACTGCTCGCCGTCCTCGAGTGAGATCGGCGGAAACTGGCTGTCGGCGTAGAACGGGTAGTGCCCCGACGTTTTGTACAGGTCGATCTTGCCGATGTGCGGCGTAAAGACGACCTGATAGCCACGCCGTACCAGTTCACCGGTCAGAAAATCCTGCAGGACCTGCCGCAGCCGGCCGCCGCGCGGCTTCCAGAGGATCAGGCCTGGCCCGACCTGTTCGTCGATCGTGAACAGCCCCAGTTTCTGGCCAACGACGCGGTGATCGCGTTGTTTCGCCGCTTCGAGTCGGTTCAGATATTCCTTCAGCTCGGCCTTGGTGCGGAACGCCGTGCCATAGACGCGCTGGAACTGGTCGGAGTTGACATCGCCGTGCCAGTGCGACGCGGCAACGCTCATCACCTTCGGCGCGCCGATGTAGCCGGTGTGCGGGACATGCGGCCCGCGGCAGAGGTCTTCCCAGTTTTCGCCAGGGGTCCCCGTCACATAGAAGCTGAGTACGCCGTCGCCAGCCTCGAGGGCGCGCTCCGCGTTGTCGAGCTTGTACTTGTTGTCTTCCTCTCGCAGCCGATCCATCGCGACTTCGGGCGGCAATTCGACCCGCGTAAACGGACGCTTTTCGGCGATGATCTTCTGCATCTCCTTCTGGATGCGCGGAAAATCATCACTCGAGATCGGTTCTTCGAGGTAAATGTCGTAGTAGAAGCCGTTCTCGGTCGGCGGTCCGTAGGCCAGTTTCGCATCGGGCCACAGCCGGCAGATCGCCTCGGCCATCACATGGGCGGCCGAATGGCGCAGCGCGTAGAGGCCTTCTTCGCTCTGCGCATCCCGGAAGCCGACTGTAGCGTCGCGCTCCAGCGGGCGTGTCAGATCCCACAGCTCGCCGTCGACGACGGCAATGACCGGTTCCACATCGACCCCGGCGCGTTCAACCAGCTCGAGGGGCGTGGTCCCGGACGGCACGTCGAGGCGCGTTCCGTCTTCAAGCGTGATCTGGATGGTGTCGTGCTGCTGGGTCACGGGGGCTCCCGCCGGAATCGGCTCCGGACGTGGCGTGGCCACGTCCGGGCGGCGAACAGTTAGGCACGGGCAGGATTGAACTGCCGACCTCTACCGTGTCAAGGTAGCGCTCTCCCACTGAGCTACGCGCCTGGAAATGGTGTGCTGGTGCCGGACCGCCGGTCGGCGCCAGCAAGAAGTTTCTATTATATCGGAAAAGCTGACGTCGTCACATGGGCGGCCCCGCGGTAACCCGCTACAGGAAGCCGCTCTCGAATCAGGTGGCTATGGTCGCCGCAAACGTACCGAAGCTGGAGACGGCGGGGGCGCGATCCTTGAGTCTGCGGTTACTCAATATCGCCTGTGCGAGCGGGTGTGGCCAGTTTCTGTTCGATTGATCGCGGCGTGACAACTTGTTAATCTGTCGGGAGATATGGTGCGCCGCGCCCGGGCGCGACCGATCAGTGCGCGGCGTTTCGTGTCGCGCGAATTTGCAGCTTCGCAGCAGAAAGGCCCCTTCCGCATGACGATTCCCACCGACGTCGAAACCGCACTGAACGACCAAGTCAACAACGAACTCTACTCCGCCTATATGTACCTTGGTATGGCGACCTGGTTCGATTCGCTCGCATTGACCGGGTTTTCGGCCTGGATGCAGGCCCAGTGCGTCGAGGAATTGCAGCACGCGCAAAAGCTGATGCAGTTTCTCAGCGACCAGGACGCGACGATCACGCTGAAGGAGATCAAGGCGCCCCCCGCGACCTTCGACGACCCGCTGGCGGCTCTCGAAACCGCGTTGCAGGCCGAGCAGGACAATACCGAGCAGATCAATGATATCTACGAGCTGGCGGTGCGCCAGCAGGACCACGCAACCGAAGTCATGATGCAGTGGTTCATTCAGGAGCAGGTCGAAGAGGAGCGCAGCGCGCGCACGCTGATCGAGCGTGTCCGTCTAGCCGGAAACGACCGTGGCGCGTTGCTGGTTCTCGACGCACAGCTCGGCGAGCGGTCGGCCGCGACCGGTTGAGTCCGGCCCAGATCGCCGTGGTGGGGACTGCGCTTGACAACATCCGGGTTTTGTAACCGAAAGGGGTCGGTCGGGTGAACATCCTCGACGAACTGGCGCGACGCAGTCCCGAATATCTGGACAC
>RFIY01000198.1 GCA_003695505.1 Candidatus Dadabacteria bacterium
GGGCATCTACCTGTTGCCGAATCTGATCACGATCGGCAGTCTTCTGTCGGGTGTGATGGGCATCCACTGGACGATCCAGGGCCATTTCGATCTTGCGGCCTGGGCGATCGTACTGTCGGCGATTCTCGATTCCCTCGATGGCACAGTCGCGCGAGTCACGCGAACACAGAGCCTGTTTGGACAGGAGCTCGATTCGCTGTCAGATATGATCGCTTTCGGCGCAACGCCCGGCATTCTGATGTTTATGTGGGCGCTGCAACCATTCGGAAAGTACGGGTTCGGCGCCCTGTTTCTGTATGTGGCCTGCACGGCGCTACGGTTGGCGCGGTTCAATGTGCAGTCTGGCACCGTTGAACGGCGCGCATTCCAGGGGTTGCCCAGTCCCGGTGCGGCCATCATGATTGCATCCACGATACTGCTGTACTATGATATGGGTGGTGAAGGAAACCCTTCGAGACACTGGATTTTACTGGCCGAGAGCTATGTCGTGGCGCTGCTGATGGTCTCAAATATCGCATATCTGAGCAGCAAATCCCTCCATCTGGAGTCTGTCAAGGCATTTCAGACGCTGTTTCTTGTCGTGCTCGCGTTGTCGCTCGTTGTGGCTGAGCCGACAAAGGGTCTTTTTGTCGTTTCGTTTCTGTATGTGGCCAGCGGGCCTGTGCTGCAGCTACGTCGCCTAATCGCGCGGGGAGAGCCCGTTACCCATTAGGCGACCGATGCCCACAGGAACAGGCGAGGCGGCATCGCCTCGCGCTCACAGGAGCAGAAACAAACGATGACCAACGTAACCAACTCCCAATCCAGTCAGGCTACGGACTACGTCCGGATTTTTGACACGACGCTTCGGGACGGCGAACAGGCGCCCGGTAATTCGATGAACATGGCGGAAAAGCTGCGGCTTGCACATCAGCTTGCGCGGCTCAATGTCGATGTGATCGAGGCCGGGTTTCCGATCTCGAGTCCCGGTGACTTCGAGAGCGTCGAACTGATTGCGACCGAAGTGCGCGGACCCGCCATCTGCGGCCTGGCGCGCACTGCGGATGCCGACATCGACGCCGCCTGGAACGCGATCAGGAAAGCCGAGCGAGCCCGTATTCATACGTTTATCGCGACGAGCCCGATTCATATGCGCGACAAATTGCGCATGACCCCGGACGAGGTCGTCGAGGCGGCTGCGCGTGCGGTCGAACGGGCCCGTGGTTACACCGAGGATGTCGAGTTCAGCGCAGAAGATGCCACGCGCAGTGAATGGGATTTTCTCGTCAGGGTCTATCAGGCGGCCATCAACGCCGGGGCGACAACCCTGAACGTGCCCGATACCGTTGGTTACACCGTTCCCGAGGAGTATGGCCGTCTGTTTGCGTACCTGCGTGAACATCTCGTCGGTGCCGAAAACGTAATCTTTTCGGCACATTGCCACAACGATCTTGGGCTGGCCGTCGCCAATTCGATCGCCGCGATCCAGAACGGTGCGCGACAGGTCGAATGCACGATCAACGGCATCGGAGAACGGGCAGGCAATGCCGCGCTCGAAGAGATCGCCATGGCGTTGCATCTGCGCTACGACCACTACGGTATTCGTACCAACGTCGATACGCGGCAGATTTATCCCAGCAGCCGGATGCTGAGCCAGATTACCGGGAACCCCGTGCAGCCGAACAAGGCGATTGTTGGCGCCAACGCGTTCGCGCATGAGTCCGGGATCCATCAGGATGGCGTACTCAAGAATGTCCAGACCTATGAAATCATGGATCCGGCCGATGTTGGCGTACCCGCGAACCGGCTTGTACTGGGTAAACACAGCGGGCGCCACGCATTTCGCCGCCGGCTCGAGGAACTGGGATATGTTCTCGATACAGACGCGCTGAACAAGGCGTTCCAGCGGTTCAAACAGCTCGCGGATCAGAAAAAAGAGATCTACGACGAAGATCTCGAGGCGATCGTTGCCGACGAAATCGTGCGCATCCCGACCCGTTACCAGATCCTGAGCGTCAACGTGTCCAGCGGGACGGAAATGTTGCCGTCGGCTACCGTGGCGATGGAAATCGAAGGCAAACGCGTGATCGCCGGTGCGCGCGGGGACGGTCCCGTCGATGCCGCGCTCAACGCCATCAAGGAGCTGACCGGTACGACCGCGATCATGCGCGAGTACGTCGTGGCCGCGATCAGCGGTGGCACGGATGCCCAGGGCGAAGTGACCGTGCGCATCGAGGACGACGGGCATATGGTGACCGGCAAGGGGAGTGACACCGACATTGTCGTCGCCTCTGCTCGCGCGTATGTGCACGCATTGAACCGTCTCGCGTATCGACGCGACGACGTCCCGACCATCAGCCGCGTAACCGGACCCTGAGCAGAGACGAGGGTGATTTTTTCGTGATCCGCAGAATCCAGATACTCATCCTGATCCTTGCGACCGCCGCCGCGGCCGTTTCCGTGTCGAATCGGTTGCGCGCAGAGGAACCCGACTCGGTTTACGAAAAGCTCGATTTGTTCGGGCAGGCGCTGAGCATCATCCGTAATCAGTATGTGCGGGATGTCGACATTACCGAACTGATTTACGGCGCGATTGAAGGCATGGTGGAAAAGCTCGATGCGCATTCGAGTTTTCTGCCGCCGCGCGCCTTTCAGGAAATGCAGGTCGAAACACAGGGGGAATTTGGCGGCATCGGTATTGAGATCACGTTGCGCGAAAACTGGTTGACGATCGTGTCTCCCATTGACGACACGCCTGCCAGCCGCGCGGGTCTCAAGCGGCGATCGCATCATCGCGATCGAAGGTGAAAGTACCCGGGATATGACACTGCAGGATGCAGTCGACCGGCTTCGCGGCAAGATCGGTACCGCCGTGCATATCACGGTCATTCGGCCGCGCGAGCTGCCAGACAGCCCGGATGATGACGACGACAAGCCCGAGATCGAATGGGGCGAGCCGTTCGACGTCAAGCTCGTTCGCGACCGGATCCGCATTCGCAGCGTGCGTAGCAAGGAGCTCGAAGACGGTCAGGTCCTGCAGGTACGCGTTCTGCAGTTCCAGCAGCGCACGGGCGCAGATCTGCGCGACGCGATTGCGCCCGAAAAGCTCGAAGGGCGGCGCGGACTGATTCTCGATCTCCGCAATAATCCGGGGGGACTGCTCGATCAGGCGATCGCCGTGGCCGATCTGTTTTTGAAGGAAGGCCTGATCGTCTACACCGATGGTCGCGATCCGGCGATGCACAAGGAATGGCGAGCCGAAGACGACGGTATCGAGCCGACGGTACCCGTGATCGTGCTGATCAATGGTGGAACCGCCAGCGCATCCGAAATCGTGTCAGGCGCACTTCAGGATCACCACCGCGCGTTTCTTGTTGGCAGCCGCTCGTTCGGGAAGGGTTCGGTTCAGACCATTGTGCGGATGAGCGACGGATCGGGTCTGCGGATCACGACGGCGCTGTACTATACCCCCAGCGGACGATCCATTCAGGCCGAGGGCATTGTGCCGGACCTCGTCGTACAGCCGGCGCCTGAGCTTGACGAACTGATCACGCGCGAGGAAGACCTTGCACGCCATCTCGAAGTCAACGAGGACGGCGCGCCGGACGTGCGTGACGGCGATGCGCCGGCGACGCCAGTCACCGAGCAGATCCGGCGTCGACAGGAGTTGCGGGAACAACTTGCCGCACGCAAGGATCAGGGCGATGTTGTCCTGCAGACCGCAGTCGATCTCCTGATGGGGCGTCGCGACTGGCCTGCGCCAGCTACTGACGCGGCCGCAACGGCGACCGGGCCCACGGCAAAAGACTGATTTCCAGGTCAGGGCGAGTCACGGTGCGCCGCCATCTGCTGGCGGTATGCTGCGGTTTTGTGGCGCTGTGCGCCGCTTGTGAACCTGCTCCGTCGCGTGATGGCTCAGACACAAAAATCCCACCAGCCGATCGTGTCATGCGTGCGAACGAAGTCGCTGACATCTTGCAGCGACGCGGTGTCGAGTGGTTTGCAGAGACGGAACACGACTGGATCACGTTTCCGTCCCCGGACGACGAGGCCTGGCTGGCGGCGCTCGACGACCTGAGAGGACAGGGAGTTGAGTTGCGTCCTGTCGACGGCACTATTGCGGTTCGGTCGGCGGGGCGCCTTGTTGTGGCGATTCACCCGCCCGACCGCGGCTGGCTCGTCGCGATTATCGACGATCTGGGCTTCCGCAGGGATCGGGCACAACAGTTGATCGATCTCGCGGTGCCGATTTTTATGGCGGTCCTGCCGGATCGCCCGCACTCCGTGGACATCGCGCGGATGGCTGGCGCCGCAGGGTTGCCGGTGATGCTGCATCAGCCAATGGAACCGCGCGGTTATCCGGACGTCAATCCCGGAAAACGGGCGATGATGAGCAGCCAGACCGAAGCCGAGTGGCGACGGCTCCTCGATGAAAACCTGGACGCGTTGCCGGGTGTCATGGGACTTAATAACCACATGGGCAGCGCACTGAGCCGCGACGAGCGCGCGGCACGCGTTCTGGCGACAACGGCTCGGCGACGCGATCTGCTGCTCGTGGACTCCCTGACGGTACCCGATTCTCAGATCTATCGGGTCTGCCGGGAACTTGGCGGTCGTTGTCTGAGGCGCGACGTATTCCTCGACAATGAACGCAGCGACGGCGCGGTGTCTGCCCAGGCGGAGCAGTGGTTTGAACTGGCGCGGAAACACGGCCTCGCCGTCGCGATTGGCCATCCCTACGCGGTGACCATCGGCGTCCTTGGTAATCTGTTGGCAGAGATTGAACGCCGACAGCTTCGGCTGATCGGGGCTGTGCGGTTGAACGCCTGGCTGAAAAGGAACAAGACCCGGTGAGCAAGCGACTCCTGATTACTGGTGGGGCCGGCTTTATTGGCGCCAACGCGGTCCGGCGCGCCCTGGCGGATGGTCATCAGGTCACCGTCATCGACAACCTCTTTACAGGATTTCTGCGGAATCTGGATGCCGTCCGGGATCAGGTCGCGTTTGTCGAACACGACGTTGTTGAACCGTTGCCTGAACTCGACTGCGACGCCGTCATGCATCTTGCGTGTCCAGCCAGTCCGCCGCACTATCAGCGCGATCCGGTATACACCTGGGAAACGGCCGTTCTGGGTACGCGCAACGTGGTACGATTCGCGGCGGAACGGGGCATTCCCGTACTCATTGCATCGACATCGGAAATTTACGGCGATCCAGCCGTCACGCCACAGCCCGAAACCTACTGGGGGAACGTCAATCCGATTGGTGAGCGATCCTGTTACGACGAAGGTAAA
>RFIY01000199.1 GCA_003695505.1 Candidatus Dadabacteria bacterium
ACCGCTCGGTATCGAGGCCGTCGGTCTGATCTTCGGCCAGGCGATGGAAGCAAACCTGCGCGAGCTGATCGCCAGCGGCCGCCTGGCTGAGCTGCGCACGTCACGCAAGACACCCCGGCGCAAGGATGGGGACGCGTCTGCCGACGACTGAGTCGACCGTCGATCTACAGGATCTCTTCCTGGTGCTCGACCAGGAGCCTGAAGACCCGGGAAAGCTGCTGCACAAGCGATTCCCGGGTCACCGTTGACGGCACGCCCTGCCCGATGCCAAGCAACACACCGATCAGCGCGTTGGCCATCATGAACGCGTTCGTGTCGCGAACTTCCTGATTTGACGCAAACGCCTGCCGCCCAAGCAGTAGTTTGACGAGCATTTCCGCCTGACCGCGCAGTTGCACCACTGGTTCGCGATGCATCAGACCGGGCACATAGCCAAACATAACCTGCGCCAAACCGCGCTTCTCGAACGCCAGATCAACGAGAACCGTGACGAAGGATTCGAGCGCGGCTACGGTATCCATCTCGATCCAATCGGGAACGTGCTGCTCGATTCGCCCCCACAGCGCGCGTGTCTCCTGCTCAAGTAGCGAGATGACGATGTCTTCCTTGCTGTCGAAGTACTCATAGATCGTCCCCACGCCAACGCCGGCCTCTTTCGCAATCGAATGGGTCGTCGCTTCGTGGAACCGCCCCTCCTCAATAATCCGACTTGTTGTTCGGATTATTTCGTCCACCTTGCGGCGCGCCCGCTCCTGCTTCGGATTTCTTTTTGTCATAACAAATAGTTAGTAATACTTTCGAAGACCTTCTGGCGCAGTACTGACACAGTTGAACCCGACTAATTTTCCAGATTAGCGTGTTTTGTCAGTAACCGTGATCGGGAGGAAGCCCATGTCTGCACAAGCACTGACTCATAACCCCACGCCCCGCGCCGTACCTCACCGCCGGCCCAGGCGCCTGCGAACCCGCAATCTGCTCCTTGCGACGCATTCAATCGCCAGATACGGCATCAACGGGCTGATCCAGTCGGCATTGTCATCTGCAGGCGAGGGCGTGCGCGCCTCATTTGGACCGGTACCGGCCGTCTTTATCTCGGAACCGGCACTGATTCGTCACGTCCTGGTCTCAAATCGGGAAAACTATTCCAAGGAAAATGCATTGTTCCGTGCGCTACGCCCACTCGCTGGTAACGGCATTTTCCTGAGCGACGGAGACTTCTGGCGCTCGCAGCGTCGCATCATGCAACCGGAGTTCACAAAAAAGGGCGTCGCTGAGCTGGTCGACGACATGGCTGCGGTCGCATCGGCCGTATCGACCGAATGGGACATCCGAAGGCGCTGCGGCGAGACCGTGGATGCATCGGAGACGATGCGTGAGGCCGCGATGCGCGTGATCTGCCGGACCGTACTCAACGTCGATGTCGGCGCGGACGCTGCCACGCTTGGCCAGACGCTCGACCGCCTGATGGTCCTGTTCCAGACTCGCTTTTCGCTGCCCGGTCTGGCCCATACCGTCGTTTCCCGCACCGTCCAGCCGATCGAGCAGCGGCTGATCGACCGGCTCGATCTGTTCATCGCCTCGGTAATCGATCAAAACCAGGCCGAGCAGGCCGACGGTGTAATCCGGCGCCTCCTCGATTCACCTGACCCCGAGACGGGTCGTCAGATGTCCATCGCGCATCTGCGCGACGAAATCATCACGCTGTTTATCGCCGGCCACGAGACGACGGCCAACACCCTTGCCTGGTGCTGGGCCATGCTGGCCACCCAGCGTGACATTCAGGACCGGCTGCATGAGGAGCTTGATGCTGTACTTGGCGGGCGGTTGCCTACAGCCGCGGACCTGCCCAGTCTGCCGTGGACGCGTGCGATCTTCGACGAAGCGTTGCGGTTGTTCCCGCCGCTGCCGTTCATCGCCCGCCAGGCCGAAAGAGATGATGTCCTTGGCGAGACCACGATTCGCGCGGGAACGACCGTGGTGCTGTCGTTCTTCACAACGCATCGCCGGCCGGACCTGTGGCCAGAGCCGCTCGCATTTCAACCCGAACGATTCCTGCCCGAAAATGCGAAGCAGATCGATCGCTACGCATATGTACCTTTCGGCGCCGGTCCGCGCACCTGCCTCGGCAACCACTTCGCGATCGCGGAAGGGCAGATCATGCTTGCTACACTGGCGCAACGATTTGGCGTCGAACTTGTCCGTCGACGCAAGATTCACCCCAACCGCCTGCCGGGCAGCCTTCGGCCTGTGCCGTCGGTCAGGCTACGCCTGCGCCCGCGGCAGACATCCGTTGCGGTGAGCTGACGAAACGACTCACTGCGACATCGGACAGACCCGTCTTACAGCCCGCGCCTGCGAATCGTGCGCCCCGCCAGACACCTTGCCTGCGCAACCGCTTGCCCGAAACCTGCCCTTGCGTTATTATTATCGCATTAGATTTTCTGGCGGAAGGATGCATATGCCTCGGAATGGATTCGAGCCGGGCCGCAAGCCGATTGAGGGTGCACGGGCGTTCGTGCAATGGATTCAGAACCCTGTTAGCGCGGATGGCCCGCATCACATCATCCGTTCGCTCGCGCTGAACTTTGCGCCGGAGATCCACCGCGTGGTCGCCGCCATGCGCGAGCACCCCGACGGCGCCCGCCTGCTGCGTGACAAGCCCGACCTCGGCCAGACGCTGGCCGATATGAACACGCTGTCCCAGATGCCCGAGGGGTCTCTCGGCAAGGTGTATCACGACTTCATGTCCGGGGATGAGATCATTCCCGGCTACTTCATCGGCGGCAGCGTCTACCGCCATGGGTTTCTCGATTCCCTGGCGGACTGGGATCCCGACGCACGTTTTCTGCTTGCCCGCGCCGGCAATACACACGACATTACCC
>RFIY01000200.1 GCA_003695505.1 Candidatus Dadabacteria bacterium
ACCATACATCGCATCGTGAACGATGGTCTCTGAGTGTCCTGCCGACGGTTTGACGAATTCAACCAGGCGCGTCAGGTGCGTCGCGTTCAGGTCCGTGACCTCGGCACCGGCTGGCGGAGCGGCTGGCAGCACGGGAACTTGCGCCGCCGGCTCGACCTGGGACAGGCATTGGGCAACCTCGTCGTAAATATCCGTCGTGGCACTGCCACCCCACGGTCCCTTGATCTTGATCCCGAGGTATTCCGGGGGGTTGTGACTGGCGGTCAGAATGACTCCCAGCGCCGCGTTGCGGGCAACGATTTCACATCCGAGTCCTGGCGTCGCGACGTGATCGTCACCAAGAACAACGTTGACACCCGCGCCGGCCAGACGTTCCGCAACGAGCCAGGAAAACCGGTCGGCCAGAAAGCGCGCATCCGCGCCGACGACGATGGGCGCCCCCGTGCGAATCGCCTCCTGGACGCGTTCGATCGCGAGCACGGCCTCGACAACGGCGACGACGCGATCGGTGGTGAAGGTTTCGGCGATGATCGCCCGCCAGCCGTCGGTGCCAAATCGAATCTCAGAAAAGCTCACGTTCCATGCCCCCTGCCTCAGAAAAAAAAAGCCGGGCGGACCCGGCTTGGTTCATTCTTGTTCACGCTCTGTTCAGGCCGCGTCGCGGCACGCCTGCACAAATGCGCGCTCACGCTCCAGCTTGCTGCGGGTTGCCTCTCCGGGCGCCTCCGCGAGCGCAGCTTCAATCTGCGCCAGCCGCTGCGGATCAGCCATGGCAGCCGGATCGGCCGTCCACTGCTCCACGGCCAGGTACAGCACATCGTGTTCGATGCGCAAAAAACCGGAGCCGCAAACGCCGCGCACGGTGCCGACCGCACTCCTGATTTCGACGACACCGGCAACGACCGTGGCAATCAGATCGGCGTGCCCGGGCAGGACACCAATCTGGCCTTCGCTCGTCCACAGCGACACATAGGTCACGTCGTCATAGGCGTCGCCGCCGACCGGCGATGTGATGCGCAGTTGCACGTCTTATTCTCCTGCGAGCTCTTTCGCCTTCTCGACGACTTCGTCGATGCCGCCGACCATATAGAACGCCTGCTCGGGCAGGTCGTCATGCTTGCCTTCGATGATCTCGCGGAAACCGCGGATCGTGTCTTCGAGCTTGACGTACTTGCCGGGCGTACCGGTGAACTGCTCGGCGACGAAGAACGGCTGGCTGAGGAAACGCTGGATCTTGCGCGCACGGGCGACGATCAGCTTGTCGTCCTCGGACAGTTCTTCCATACCGAGAATCGCAATGATGTCCTGAAGGTCCTTGTAGCGCTGCAGGATCTGCTGCACCTGGCGCGCCACTTCGTAATGCTCCTGGCCGACGACCTGCGGCTCGAGGATCCGGCTCGTCGAGTCGAGCGGATCGACGGCGGGATAGATCCCGAGCTCGGCAATCTGCCGCGACAGAACCGTGGTCGCATCGAGGTGGGCAAAGGCCGTTGCCGGAGCGGGGTCGGTCAGGTCGTCCGCCGGAACGTAAATCGCCTGCACCGACGTAATCGAGCCCTTGTCCGTCGTCGTAATCCGCTCCTGCAGCTCACCCATTTCGGTGGCCAGCGTCGGCTGATAACCCACGGCACTGGGAATCCGGCCCAGCAACGCGGACACCTCGGAGCCGGCCTGGGTGAAGCGGAAGATGTTGTCGACGAACAGCAACACGTCACGGTTTTCTTCGTCACGGAAGTATTCGGCGCAGGTCAGCGCGCTCAGCGCGACGCGGGCACGCGCCCCCGGTGGCTCGTTCATCTGGCCGTAGACCAGCGCCGCCTTGTCGATCACGCCCGATTCCTTCATTTCGAGGAACAGGTCGTTCCCTTCGCGCGTCCGCTCGCCGACGCCGGCAAATACGGAGTAACCGCCGTGCTGCTGGGCGACGTTGTTGATCAGCTCCATGATCAGAACCGTCTTGCCGACACCCGCGCCACCAAACAGGCCGACCTTGCCACCCTTCGGATACGGGGCAAGCAGGTCGATGACCTTGATCCCGGTCTCGAACGGCTCGACTTCGACCGTCAGGCTGGTCAGTTCCGGGCTGGGGCGGTGGATTTCCCAGGTCGTCGCTGCTTCGACGGGACCGGCTTCGTCAACGGGCTCGCCGACGACGTTCAGAATGCGTCCGAGCACCGTCTCGCCGACCGGCATCGAGATCTGACGGCCGGTATTGAGCACCTGCGCGCCCCGCTGCAGACCGTCGGTCGAATCCATCGCGATCGTACGGACGACGTTGCCGCCGAGATGCTGGGCCACCTCGAGAACGAGGTTCCATTCGCGATCGTCGATATAGGGGTTGGTGACCTTCAGTGCCGTGTAGATCGGCGGAAGTTCTTCCGTGTCGAATGCAACGTCGATCACGGGCCCCATGATCTGCTGAATCGTGCCGAATTGTTCGCTCATGTCCCTCGTCTCCGATTAATCAATAGAATTCGCGCCGTTGATGATATCGAGCAGCTCCGAGGTGATGGCTGCCTGGCGGGCGCGGTTATAGGTCAGGGTCAGTCGGTGAATCATATCGCTGGCGTTGGTCGTTGCCGAATCCATCGCGGTCATCCGTGCACCGTGCTCACCAGCGATGCTGTCGAGCAGCGCGCCTTCGACCTGTGCCTCGACGAGTCGCGGTGCTAGGGCCTGCAAGACGCCCGAAGGATCGGGTTCGGTCAGGTACGGGATCTGTGCGCCGCCGGACGGCTGCTCGACATCGCTGCTCAGCGGGAGCAACGGTGCCACATCGACCCGCTGGGTCAGTGCATTGATGAACTGGTTGTAGACGATCCGCACCTGCCCGACGGCGCCGG
>RFIY01000201.1 GCA_003695505.1 Candidatus Dadabacteria bacterium
CATGTTGCGCCGTTCCTGCATCATCACGGAGTGCAGGAACGCCGTACCGGTAAACCACGGCATCAGCGCGCTGTTTTCGACGGGATCCCAGCCCCAGTAACCGCCCCACCCCAGTTCGACATAGGCCCAGTTCGCGCCGAGAATGTTGCCAAGCGTCAGAAACGCCCAGGCAATGATCGTCCAGCGCCGCGTTGTGCGTATCCAGCGGTCATCCAGCTTCCCGGTCAACATCGCCGCCAGCGCGAAGGCGAACGGCACGGTGAAACCGGTAAAACCGAGGTAAAGGCTTGGTGGATGCAGCACCATCGAAGGATTTTGCAGCAGCGGGTTCAGACCGAGGCCGTCACGGGGCGTGAACGCGCGTCCCATTTCATCCACCAGCGGATCGAATGGGTTCGTTGTGGCGAGGATGACGCCGACGAAAAACGTGAGCACCATGCCGAATACGCCTGCGACGACGGGAAGCAGGTCGGGATCACTCTGTGAATGCCGCTTCCAGACCAGTGCTCCAAACACCCCAACGAGCCACGCCCAAAGCAGCATACTGCCGTCCAGGCTGCCCCAGAAGGCGCTGAACTTGTAAAACAGCGGCATGTGGCGCTGGCTGTTGTACGCAACGTATTCGAGGTCAAATCGGTCTGTCAGAAAGGCTGTGACCAGCATTGCGGACGCCAGCGTCAGCAGCAGTCCGTTCCCAGGCAGCGTACGCCGCGCAACGGCGGCCCATCGTTCTGAGCCGTTGCGCAGCCAGACCAGAGCAGCGAGCATCGACAACACGCTGAGACATAGCGCGGCGACGAGCAGGACTGTTCCGGAGAAATACGGATTCATTATGCGCCCTGCTTCCTGAGGCGACGATGACGCACGATCAACACGGTCACATAGGTGCCCAGCAGCAGAAAAAATGCGCCATAGGCACCAAACACATAATTCATTCGAATACTCCGAGCAGTGTATCTTCGCGTTTGCGCAAGCGGGTCCGAATCGCCGACAGGCCCAGCCCCAGACAGGTCATTGCAGCAACCATGACCAGCAATGGCGTGACCATCGCTGGATCCAGTCCGCCGCCGACGTCGCCTTTGCGCATCACGACAGGAAACGGATGCATCGAACGCCACCACAGTACCGAGAGGTGAATCACAGGCACATCGGCGAACGCAAAAATACCGAGTACCGCGCAGGCTCGCGCGGTCCAGCCGTCATTGCCGCGCGCCAGACGGATCAGATGATAGGCCGCAAACAGCAACCAGAGAATAAAGGTCGTCGTCAGACGCGGTTCCCAGACCCACCATGTGCCCCAGATCGGCCTGGCCCAGATCGGCCCGGTGACGAGCACGCCGCTCAGGAACACGAACCCCGTACTTGCCAGTCCGTGCCCGGCCTGATCCCAGAAGCGTTGCCGCGTCACCAGATAAACAATTCCGGACAGTGCAACGCCGCCGAACAGCACAAACGAAATCCAGGCGAGCGATACATGCAAATAGAAAATCTTTTGCGGTGGCCCCTGCAATGCCTCGATCGGCGCACCGGCGACAAGCCACAACCCGGCCAGCAGCAAGGCCGCTCCGATTGGCGTCAGCAGTTTGCCACACCAGTACCAGATCGTTTCCAGCTTTTCGGTCAACGGATTCTCGCTTCGGGATGCGGGCAAGAGTGAAAGTCGTGTGTCGTAATGGGGCCGAAAACGTTACTCACGCATCAGAAACGGCGCGGTCCAGAGCCCAATCAACAGATACAGAATACCGAAAAACCCGGCCAGAAACATCCAGCGCTCATCGGTTACACCCCCTGCAGAATTGGTTGACACCGACAATTGGGCCACCGCGAGCAATACCGGCACCTGCAATGGGAAACCGAGCAGCGGCCCCAGCAGCGCTCCGGCCCCGGCCGCCCGTGCCAGCAAACGGCTGATCGTCGTGACGGCGGCCGTTGCTGTCGCATAGAGCGTGATCGCGACGGCGACGGTGACAATGGGCGGTTCCACCGTAAACAGCAATGATGCAACGGCCCAGGCGCACGCCGAAATGGCTGCCGCAAGCAACACACCGACGGCAATCCATTCCCAGTAGAGCCGGTCGGCCTTTCCGGCGAGCAGATACCACAGATGCGCCCCTGTCTGCGTCTCGCGCCGCAGAACTTCGTCGAGCGCCCAGTAGGATGCCAACGCGGCGACAATCCACGCGGATGCGGCGGCATTGCGCGCCAGGTCGGCTGGCTTTGGATCCAGCGTCACATAGGCAACCAGCAGCGCCGCTGGCACAAACAACAGCACGCCCAGCAGTGGCGCGATCGCCGCGCGCAGGCGAACGATCATGCGCCTTCCCGATCCGGAAGCATCACGGTTGACACCTGGCGTTCCGAACCGCTCGTCAGAAACTCAGGTAGCTCCAGGTGTGTCGCAATCACACAGCAGCCCCCGCTGTCCAGATACGCCGCCGTTGCTTCCCACAGAATCGCGATGCCACGCTGATCCAGACCCGTTTGCGGTTCGTCCAGCAACAACACCCCATCCGCAACCGCAAAGGCGCGCGCGAGCATCGCGCGCTGCCGCATCCCCTGGCTGAGTTGCCCCGGGCGCCGGTTCTGAAACTGGTCGACCCCAAATCGTTCGCATGCAGCATCGAGCCTGTCGGGAGAAATGCCAAACAGACGCGTCTGGCGCGTCAGATTGTCTCGCACCGACAGCGTTTCGATCATTTGATGGTCGTGCCCGCACCAGCCGATGGCCTGCGCGTCAACGATGCACTGCCCGCGGTCAGGCGTCGCAAAGCCGGCCAGAACGCGCAGCAACGTTGACTTGCCACTGCCATTCGAACCGCGCAGCAGCACGAGCTCGCCCGGACCGGCCTCAAAAGACACCGGCCGGAGCGCAACGGTTCGCCCGTACAGTTTGGCGACGTCCTGGACGTGAATCACTGCTGATTGGGCAGTGGAATATCTTCCGGGTGCCCCTTCTTGCGCCAGTCGTACTCGATCTCGTAATTGTCGAGATGTTCGAAATCCTTGCGACTGGCCTCGGCCTGGTACTTGCTCGGACACTTCGCGAGCAGCTCATCGGCGACGAAATGGGTCGTCCCTTCAGCAAAGGTTCCGGTCACGACGACCTGGACGCCATCGCGAAAGATGTCGGGCACCGGACCCGTATAGGTCACTTCGTAGCCGCGCGCGGCGCCGGCAACGACAAAGTCCGTCCGCAACGTGGCAGGGTCGCGCTCGATCGTGCCGGGACGAACGATGCCACTCAGCTTGATGCGATCACCAGCCACCTCATCAGGCGCAACCTGATCCACTTCGTAGTAAAACGTCATATTGCTGCCGGTCTGCGCAAACAACGCATAACCCACCGCAGCAAGTCCAATCACCAGTATGACGGTCGAGATTTGCTTCAACATACCTGTCTCCGTGGCGCGCTGCGCCGGTTCTGCCAGGGGGCTGTTTTGCTGCAGAGCATGCTCATATCGTTATTGATCCACCAGACGGCGCACCCGTTCATCGCGAATTGCGGACACCGGCGTTTCGACGTTTGCGCCTGCGGCAACGTCCGCTGCCGCCGAGCGGGACCAGCGACGCAGTACGACCAGCACAAAGCCGAATGCGGCCAGCACACCGAGCACCGGTACGATCCAGGCAAGCAGTGAAAATCCACGTGCAGGAGGGCGCATCAGGATCCAGTCACCGTAGCGATCCACATAGTAGTCCATGATCTCCTGGTCGCTGCGGCCCTCACGCACAAAATCGCGAATCTGCGCCTTCATATCTTCGGCCAGAAAGCTGGTCGAAGAAGCCAGTGACTGCGTCTTGCAGACCGGGCACTTCAACTCTTCATAGAGTCGCAGGCAACGCCATTCCTGTTCGGGCGTCAGGTCGCTGGCAACGTCGCTACCCCATCCGGGCAACGCCACAAGCGGCAACAGCAGCAAAACGATCGGCAGGGCGTGTCGCATCAGGACGCATCCCCGATCCGCGAGACCACTGTCGCGAGCTGCCCGCGCGTGACCGCGCCAATGAAACGATGCCTGACAATACCCGTAGAATCGAGTACGAGCGTCTCGGGCAG
Source organism: Candidatus Dadabacteria bacterium (assembly GCA_003695505.1). Lineage (GTDB taxonomy): Bacteria > J088 > J088 > J088 > J088 > J088. Next base: position 4,058 of record RFIY01000201.1, read on the forward strand.
TCCGGTAATGGCATAATCGATGCCGACGCGGCCCCCCGTATCGAGCGCCAGCGGATACGTTGCGTGGAACCGGTCTGCGAAATCGAGCGCGTCCTCGCGCCGATCCTGGATGGCGATACCGATCATCGTCACGTCGTCACGATGCTCCAGCCAGAACTGCTCCAGATCATCCGCTTCGGCGGCGCAACCACCGCACCAGCTTGCCCAGAGATTGATGATGACGGGCTTCCCGTACGCCAGCAGGTCTGGCAACGACACGTTGACCGAACGGTTCTCGGGCTCGAGGCGTTCCACGGTAAATTCCGGCGCGACCTTTCCGACGAGATTGTCCTCCGGCAAATCCGCGGTCTTCTGCCGCATCGCGGCTGCAATCATTGCAAAAAACAGCAATGCAAACAAAACGACCAGGACAGGCAGGAAGCGCGGCGGACGGACGGGGTTCTCGGTTTGCGTTTCCATACGTTTATTGTAACCATAATGGCAGTGGTGAATGCCGTAACACAGCATGATTTTCCAAGGAGATCCACATGTACTACGGAGGCCCTGTCCGCCGCACCGTCATTGGCACCGCCGCCGGCGCGCTGTCGGCATCACTTGCCGCCGGCAACCTGGCGCTTTCGCAGGCTGTACCGCTGGACGGTCTGACATACGCTGATCTCCTGAAGTGCCTTGGACTTGGCGCCGGGGTCGGGATCGTTTTCTGCCTGGCCGTATCCGCGCTTCCGAAGAAATTCATCGCGCGCCTCGCACTTGCGGCTGTCGCCTTTGGCGTTCTGTGCCGCGGCCTGCTTTATCCGGCCTTCGGCTGGGAAATGACCGGAATGCTCGGCGCTGCGACGGCCGTCAGTGCCGTTCTCTACGGGCTACTGTTCGCGTTTATCCAGCAACATGCCTTCGACATGGCGCTGCCGAATCGCGAAATGCCTCGCCCGGCCACCGACTACAGCGACGATCCTGCGGGCGCCCACGCCTGACCAGGTCACGGCGTCACACGAAAATTACGGCAGGCCCACCGGGCACGGACTCGCCCATCTTCCCGATCGGGTTCGAGAACTCTTCCAGACCGTATTGCCGGAGCGTCGCCTCGACCTCGGCGGCTGCATTCGGGGCGACCGACATCAGCAGGCCGCCGCTCGTCTGCGGGTCACAGACGATTTCGAGCCAGCCTGCGGGAATTTCGCCGAGACGATCTCCGTAACTGTCAAAATTTCGCTGCGTGCCCCCAGGCACGCAGCCTTGCCGAATGTATGACGCCAGATCGCTGAGCAACCTGAGCGCAGACAGTTCCACGCTCGCCTGCACGCCACTGCCGTCAGACATTTCCCGCAAATGGCCGCCGAGTCCGAATCCGGTCACGTCCGTGATCGCGTGCACGCCGTCGATCGCCGCGACCTCGGCGCCGATTCGGTTGAGCTGGAGCATCGATGCCGCAGCCAGGCCGCGATCCTCCGCACGCAGCGTCCCTCGCTTCTCCGCCGTCGTCAGGATGCCGACACCCAGCGCCTTCGTCAGATACAACAGATCGCCCGGCTGCGCCTGGTCATTGCGTTTCAGATGTTCTCGTTCGACGAGACCATTGACTGCCAGACCAAAAATCGGCTCGGGACTGTCGATCGAATGCCCTCCCGCCAGCATCGCGCCGGCCTCGTCGCAGACCGCCCTCGCGCCCGCGACCACCTGTCCGGCGACGGCGGCCGGGATCTTGTCGATCGGCCAGCCCAGGACGGCCAGCGCCATACAGGGGCGGCCACCCATTGCATAGATGTCGCTGAGCGCATTGGTCGCGGCGATGGCGCCAAATTCCCGCGGGTCATCGACAATCGGCATAAAAAAATCGGTCGTACTCAGCAAAACGCGCCCGTCTCCCAGATCCCAGGCGCCCGCGTCGTCGCGCGACCCGTTGCCAACCAGTAATCGTGCGTCCGCGGCCTGTGCGCCGACACCGGACAGGATCTCGTCAAGCACGCGCGGCGCGATCTTGCATCCACAGCCAGCGCCGTGACTGAACTGCGTCAGCCGAATGTCGTCAGAAGTCGGGTTCACTGTGTACCTCCGTGAGTACGCGACTGGCGGGTTGCATAAGCGTTTCGTCTTCGAGATGCCGAATCAGCGTTCGTGCGACCTCGCGCGGCGGCGTGCCAGGCGAGACAGCGATGCGCAGCAGCGGTGCATCGCGCCGCCGCAGCGACCAGACATATGTTCTGTCATAGTAA
>RFIY01000004.1 GCA_003695505.1 Candidatus Dadabacteria bacterium
ACCGGCGCCAACGACGCCGACGATCAGTCCTTCGAGCATGAAGATACGCTGGATGCTGCCGTTGGTCGCGCCCATCGACTTGAGGATCGCGATCTCGCGCCCCTTCTGCAGCACGACCATGAACAGCGTGCTGACGATATTGAACGCGGCGACGGTAATGATCAGAATCAGGATCAGGCCCATGCCGAACTTTTCGAGCTGCAACGCGCTGAAGAGGTTGCGATTGAGTTCTTTCCAGTCTCGTGCGTAAAACGGAAAGCCCAGCGTTTCCTGAATGGCCAGCCCGGTCAGATCGGCATGTTGCGGGTGGCGGACCCGGATTTCGATCCCTGTAACACGGTCTCCAGTGCCAAAAAACAGTTGGGCGTCGTGCAACGAAACGTACACCAGCCCTGAATCGTACTCGTACATTCCGGAACTGAAGATGCCGGCGACGCGAAACCGCTTCATTTTGGGCGCGACACCCATTGGGCCGATATTGCCTGTGGGGCTGACGACATTGACCTCGTCCCCAACGTAGAGGCCCAGGTTCAGGGCGAGTTCCTTGCCGAGCAGGATCCCCGGCAATGCGAGGCCATCTGAATCGAGCGGATCCGGCACCGGCGCCGTCAGAGCATCAAGGCTGCCTTCGACGACATATTCGGCCAGCCGCGTGACGGTCGTCACGCTGTCGAGATCGACGCCGCGAATCACGACCCCCATCACGTTTGCCTCTGTCGTCAGCATCGCCTGGTTGTAAATAAAGGGCGTCGTACCGACGATTTCATCACCACCGACCTCGCGAATCTGCGCTCTGATCGCATCGTAGTCTTCGATCGCCCCCCCCGAACGCAACACGACCAGATGCGCGTTGGTACCGAGAATCTTCTCGCGCAGGTCTTTCTGCAGGCCGGTCATCACACTGAGTACGACAACCATCGCCATGACTCCGGTCGTTACACCAAGGATGCTGATCCAGGTGATGAACGACACGAATCCATGGCGCTTGCGGCTGGTCAGGTAGCGCAGGCCGACGAACAGTTCGAAACGACGCATCAACCCTGCCTTGGGCGCAATGTCGGAAAGAGGATCACGTCACGAATGCTGGGCGCGTCGGTCAGCAGCATCGCCAGGCGATCAATCCCGATGCCTTCGCCGGCGGTCGGCGGCAAGCCGTGTTCCAGCGCGCGCAGGTAGTCTTCGTCGATCCCGGTGGCTTCCTGATCCCCATACTGTTTTGCGCGCGCCTGGAACTCGAACCGTTTGCGTTGATCGTCCGGATCGTTGAGTTCCTGAAAACCGTTGGCGATTTCGCGCCCGGCGATAATCAGCTCGAAGCGGTCCGTGAGATGCGAGGCGTCGTCCTTGCGGCGGGCCAGCGGGCTGACAGCGAGCGGGAAGTCCGTGACGAACGTCGGGTTCCATAGCTTGTCTTCGACAATCTCTTCGAAAATGAGCATCGCGATGGCACCAGCAATGACCCGCGGATCTTCACCTCTGTGGGCCTGCGCGGCAATCGCATCGATCAGTCGTTCTGCAACGTCGTTGTTGTCCCGGACATACGCGATCACCTTTGCGAGGTTGCGCTCGGGGCTGTCCCCGGCGTCATGCAGGTCACCCAGCCCGGCGTCAGACAGAATCCTGACAAGATCTTCGGGTGCATACGTCTCGAGGCTCTTCTGAAACAGCGTCGGCAGCGGCACCCCGGCCTCCAGCGCACGCCGACCCGCCAGCGCCGGATCTTCGAGGTCGCTCGTCTGCGCGGCGCCACCGTGTTCGACAATCAGCTCGAATACCGATGCCCGCCGAAATTGACCAAAGTCCACGTCACGCTCACCGTAGCGCACGACGGTATCACCGGTCAGCGCCGTAGCGAGTTCCTGGAACAGTTCCTCGGTCATGTCCATCAGGTCGTGCATCGTCGCGTACGCCTGATAGAACTCCAGCATCGTGAATTCGGGGTTGTGCTGCGTGCTGATGCCTTCGTTGCGGAAGTTGCGATTGAGTTCGTACACGCGGTCAAAGCCACTGACCACCAGACGCTTCAGGTACAGCTCTGGCGCGATCCGCAGCACCAGATCCATGTTCAGGGCGTTGTGGTGCGTCACGAACGGGCGCGCCGCCGCGCCCGATGCCTGGGCTTGCAGCATCGGCGTTTCGACTTCGAGAAAGCCCCGGGTATCGAAAAATTGCCGGATGCGCCGAATCATTTCGAAACGCTTCAGGAAGCGGTCGCGCGAATCGGCGTTTGCAATCAGATCGAGGTAGCGTTGGCGGTAGCGTGTTTCGACGTCGGTCACGCCGTGCCACTTTTCCGGCAGGCCACGCAATGCCTTGGACAGGAAATGAATCCGCTCCGCGCGAATCGTTAGTTCGCCGGTCTTCGTCCGAAAGAGCGTCCCTTCGACGCCGATGAAATCGCCGAGATCGACGATCTGTTTGTAGATCGCGAACTCGTCTTCGGCAAGCGCATCCTTCCGCACATGCACCTGAATGCGTCCGCTGCCATCGCGCACGTCGAGAAAACCGGCTTTGCCAAAACGACGCAGCGCGGTCACTCTGCCCGCCACGCTGACGTGGATCGATCGCTGTTCGAGTGTCTCGCCGTCGAGTGCGTCCCACTCGGTAACGATGTCCGCGGCGCGATGCGCAGGCTGAAACTGGCTTCCCCGGAACGGATCCCGCCCGTACGATTTCTTGAATTGCTCTGCCTTCTGGCGTCGCTGCTCGATGTACTCGTCAGTGCGCTCGCCGTCTTGCGGCTGCTGTGTCTCGGTCACCCGAACGGCCTCCCGGCAATCGATCGAAGAAGTGTGACGACAAATCCGGCCACCACAGCGTGCGTGGCCGAGAACCTGCGATTGAGGATGAAGCGTGCTTACAGAATAACGCAGCAAGCCGAAAACGACACGAACCACGCCGACCGGTTCATCACCGATTACTACCGCCGTGTCGTGCAGCCAGCAGATCGCGCCACTGGGCGGCAAGCCGGGCACCGACCGCCTCGGCGCGCAGTTCGTCCGGCAAATGGGCTGGTGGCCAGGCCTCCGGCGTACGCAGTGCGCGTGCCAGCTCCTGATCGTTGCGAACCACGACGACGCCGGCCCCGTTCAGCCATTCCGCCGCCCCCACGGCCTCGGACACGATCGCCGGCGTACCGACCGCAACCGCCTCGGCCACGACATTGCCGAAGTTTTCGCCATAATCTGGTGTTAGCACCAGACAATCTACAGCGCGCATCCAGATCGGTACCGCTTCGGCGGGCAGCGGCGGCGTGCGCAACACGCCCGATCCAGCCGCATCGATCTGCTGTGCCAGCCCGAGATCTTCGACGGGGCCGGTAAAAAGGAGTGTTCCGCACGTTGGTCCAGGCCACTGGGCCAGTACGCGACGTATCCCCTTGCGCGCAGCGATCCTGCCCAGATAGCCGACGATCGGCCCTGTCGCTGGCAGCCCGAGTTCGCTCCGCGCCTGTGCCCGCGTCGGCAGATTCGACGGCGGCGCCGGGATCGGGTTGGGACGCAGCCAGTAACGCGACGGCCGCACAGCGGCCTCTTGCGCCTCGCGGCGAGACGTCCACGAAACCACCGCGTGTCGGGCCATCCAGCGATGCAGCGGGCGCATCATCCGTTTCAGCCCCTGGTGGCGCCCCGATTCGACGAGCATCCCGCACGGCTCCCAGGCCACAGCCAGACCACGTTGCCGTGCATGTAACATCGCCTGATAGCTGAGCCCGGTCCACGCGCCGAGGATGTGCAGGCCATTGGGATCTGGCAGATCCCGGGGAATCCGCACGAGCGCGGACCAGCGGCGCGCATAGAGGGTGGGCAGTCGACGCACGCGGACGCCATCCAGTTCAGACTCACCCGCCGCCAGGTCGGCGGTGGATGGTGCCGAGAGTGTCGTTGTCCAGATTTCGGGTTCGAAACCGTTCGCGCGCAGGCCTGGGATCAGTCTCCGCACCTTGGAAATCGGCCCGCCGAAGGCATCGGCGGGCGTCCAGGCGTGAATGACAAACGCGATTCGTGGCACCGTGTCAGGGCAACCCCATCGGCTCGCGCAGCCGCGGCCGCAGCAGCCCAAAGACCCAGGCGCCCAGCCAGGCGCCGGCAAATGCCGCAAGCGCGTAGAGCTTGCCCTCTCCGATATTGACGATGATCGGACCCGGGCACATTCCGGTCATGGACCAGCCGATGCCAAACAGGGCGCTGCCGACGATCGTGCCGCGATGCAAAGGCTTTTGCGCGAACTGGATCGGCTCACCGGTCGCGGTGCGGCCATACCGTTCGAGAATGGCAAAGCCGATCAACCCGAGGATGACCGCCGTCCCGATGATCCCGTAAAGCTGAAAACTCTGTAGCAGGAACATCTGCTGGATAAAGTTATAGTCCGCGGCACCGGCCCGGCTCAGCGTCCAGCCGAACAGCAGCCCCAGCGCGGCCATCAGCAGCCGCATCATTTCGGCACCTCCACGATCACGCGCCAGAGCAGATTCGTGGTCACGAACCCGGTCGCCATGAACGTCAGGACGGCGATCAGGCTCGCTTTCTGTCGCGCGGACAGACCATAGATCGCGTGTCCGGAGGTGCAGCCCCCGGCCAGACGCGTGCCGAAGCCGATCAGAAAGCCGCCGATCAGCATCCAGATACTTTTCACGAGTGGAGAGGTACTGATCGCGGCATCGAACATCCCGAGATCCCAGATGGGCCGCCAGCCGCCGGTTTGCCACGCGCTGACGACCCCGCCGCAGAGCAGGCCAAACGCAAACGGCAGACGCCAGCCGATGCCCCGGCGGGGGCGGTCCGTGCCGAAATAGCCTCTGTGCGTGACGATCGAGCACAGGTTTTCGAACGTCGTCGAAATGCCGAGATTGGTATTGTTGAGCCACTGCAAAAACACCGCGGTCGCAGCGATGATCGCACCGGCCACGGCCCAGTGCATGGG
>RFIY01000202.1 GCA_003695505.1 Candidatus Dadabacteria bacterium
CCGCAGGACGAGCAACATTCCCACTTCTTTTTCGTGCTGTTCGTGCGCTCGCTGCGGATTCCGGGAACGCCGCTCAAGATCCCGCGCAATGTGATGCGGCCGTTCATGGAGTTCGGCCTGCGTTTCACGCTCGATCCGATTTTTGCCGAGGATCGGATGGCGGTCGAGTGGGAGCTCGACGGTTATCGGCGTCACTGGAACAAGCCAATGGCCGAGCTCAATCCGGCGGTCAAGGCATTTCAGGAGCAGACGATCCGCAAGTGGCAGGAATATCTCGATCGGGTCGAGGCGCGCAAGCCGAAAGCCGTGCGCGAGCGTGACGCGGCCGCGAAGAAACGGACGACAGGAAAGGCAGCCCGCTGATGAACCGACCCGCCGAAACGCTGACGATGCCGAACGTGATCGAATGCATCAACCCGGCCACCGGCGAGCGCCTTGGCGAGGTGCCGGTCGATGACGTCGCCGCCGTGCGTGACAAGATTGCGCGCGCGCGAGCGGCGCAGCAGGTCTGGGCGCAGACGTCCTTTGCGACGCGCCGTGCCGTGCTGCGCGATCTCCTCGATCATATCCTCGACCACGCCGACGATATCTGTCGGGACATCTGCGCCGATGCCGGCAAGACGCTCGAAAATGCGATGATGGGCGAGATCTGGCCGGTCGCCGAAAAATTGCGCTGGACGATCCGCAACGGTGAGCGTTACCTCCGCGACGAACGCGTCTCGCCCGGTCTGTTTCTGCACAAGAAGGCGCGCATCGAGTATCACCCGCTTGGCGTGATCGGTGTGATCGCGCCATGGAATTATCCGTTCCAGAACATCATGGGTCCGATCATTCCGGCGCTGATGGCCGGCAACGCCTGCGTCGTCAAGGTCTCGGAAGCGGTCGCCTGGTCGAGTGAGCGGTTCGGAAAACTGTTGCGCGACACCTTTGCCGCCCACGACCTGCCGGAGGATCTCGTCATCATCGTCCAGGGTTACGCGGAGACCGGTCGCGCCGTGATCACCGAGGGCAGCGATCTGATCGTTTTTACGGGGTCGATGCCGAACGGCCGCAAGATCATCGAGGCGAGCGCCGAACGGCTCGTACCGGTGATCCTCGAACTCGGTGGCAAGGACCCGATGATCATCTGCGACGACGCCGACCTGGACGAGGCGGTTCACACCGCGATGTCGGGGGTGTTCATCGCCTGCGGCCAGAACTGCCTCGCGGCCGAGCGGATCCTTGTGATGGACGGCATCTACGATGCGTTCGTCGAACGGGTTAGCGAAATGGCGCGCAATCTCCGTCAGGGGCCGCCGCTTGCGGGGCAGACGGTCGATGTCGGCGCGATCGTTTCCGCACGTCAGGTCGAGATCATCGATGAGCTGGTGCAGGATGCGATCGCCAGGGGTGCGCGGGTGCTCGCCGGGGGACAAAGGCCGACCGACAGCGCAGGGCAGTTCTATCCGCCGACCGTGCTCGCGGACGTGACCGACGAGATGCGCATCATGCATGAGGAGACGTTCGGACCGGTCATGGTCATCCGTCGCGTCGCCGATGACGAGGATGCGATCCGCGTCGCGAACGCGATCGACTACGGGCTGGCTTCGTCTGTCTTCAGCCGCGACCTGAAGCGCGCGCGGCGCATTGCCCGCCAGATCCAGGCCGGCGCGACCTGCATCAATGATTTCGGCTTTACCTACATGGCGCAGGAACTGCCGTTCGGCGGCGTCAAGGGTTCGGGCTTCGGTCGGCTCAATGGGCGCGAGGGCCTGCGCGCGATGACCAACCGCAAGGCCGTGCTCGATGACCGCATTCCGCTGCACCAGCCGGTCAAACTGTTCCCGGTCAGCGACCAGACCTATGACGAGGCGCATGCGCTGATCGACCTGATCTATCGGCGTGGCTTGCGCGCGAAGGTCGGTGCGCTCGCGCGGATGGTGCGCGCCCGCTTCGGGGGCGGCTCGTGAGTAGCGGCGCGCCCGATGCGATCGTTGTCGGCGGTGGCTCAGCTGGCTGTGTGGTCGCAGGCCGTCTCGCCGAGGCCGGCCTGCGGGTGACGATCCTCGAAGCCGGTGAGGCGGCGGAGGCCAATCCCGAGACGCTGTCGTCGGACGGCTACAAGGATGCGCTCGCCAACGACCGCGTGATCTGGAGCCGGTTTACCCGTCGGCAACGACCGCCGACGAAACGCAAGCTGTTCGCTGGAACCGGCACCGGCATGGGCGGCAGCGGGTCGGTCAACGGCATGGTCTATACCCGCGGGGATCGTCGCGACTATGACGCATGGCCGGAAGGCTGGCACTGGGCACAGGTCGAGGACGATTTCTGCAACCTCGAAGCGCGCCTGCGCCCACACAAACGCGAAGCCGGCCGCGCCACCGAGACCGCCGTTGCGGCCGCCGCGGCGGTCGGGTTCCGCATCTCCGACGATCTCAACGACGGCGATCTCGGCAACGTCTTCGGCTACGAATGGATGAACTTCGACGGTCCGCAGCGCCGCAGCTCCTACGTCGCGTTCGTCAAGGAAAACGCCGCCCCGGAAAACCTCGACATTCGCACCGGTGCGCGCGCGACGCGGCTGATCATCGAGAACGGTCGTGCGGTCGGCGTATGCTACGTCCAGAACGGGCGGGAAAAGGAGCTGCGGACGGACGGCGAGGTCATTCTCTGCCTCGGCGCGCTGGAAACGCCGAAACTGCTGATGTTGTCCGGAATCGGACCTGCCGACGAACTGCGACGTCACGGCATGGAAATCGTCGCCGAGGTGCCGGAGATCGGCGAAAACCTGCACGACCATCCCAACGTGACCCTCTTTTTCAAGGGGCGCGAGGAAGTGGACTGCTACCATCCGCAGCTCTACGGTTTTCGTCGCATGAACCCGGCATTGCCGCTCGCGGATGCCGATCAGCCCGACACCTGCTTCGTCTACTACGCGGCGCGCAGTTCGCTGTACCAGGCGATGAAGCGCATGCTGCCGGCGCTGCTGCTGCCCGAACGGCTGCACCGGCTGGCGTTCTTCCGCGGTCTGATCCGCGCGATGGTCAATGTGCTGTTTGCATTCCCGTTCACGCGACGCTTCGTGACGCGCGTCTATGGCCTTGTCGTGATCCTCGGCAAGCCCGTCAGTCGTGGGCGGCTGCGGCTGCGCTCGACCGATCCACGCGACGATGCCGACATCGACCCGGCCTATTTCAGCGATCCACGCGACCTCGATACGTTGATCGCCGGAATCGAGCACGCGCGTCGCATGGCCGACAGCCCGCCGCTTGCCGAGTGGGGGAATACCGAGCTGATTCCGGGACGGCGCCGCAACGATCGTCGCGCGCTCGAACGCTGGATCGGCAGCGCCGTGATGACGACCTTCCACTTCTGCGGCACCTGCCGGATGGGGGCCGACGAATCCGCGCCGGTCGATCCCGACACGCTGCGCCTGCGCGCGATCGACGGTCTGCGCATCGGCGACGCATCTGTCGTGCCCGAGGTGCCGGTCTCGGCGATGAACGCGCCGAGCATGCTGATCGGCTGGCGTACCGCAGCGGCGATTGTGCGGGAGCGAGCGGGGCAGGCCTCCAGCGCGGCCTGACGGTACACGGTGAGCTGCGGCGGCTGATATTCTGAACTGAGCAAGGTTCAGTTCCGCCGTCTGCATGTCTGCCGGCGGCCGCAGCAGAGAGAATGCAGCTCATGACGACGCACCCGTGGCCTGATGTCCTGACACCATTGTTTTCGCGCGCGATGACGTGCGAGTATGCCTCGCTGACGCGCGACGGAACCCCGATCACCACCGCCGTGACACCGCATCTGGGTGTCGACGGCACGACGATCGACATTGCGACCGGGCTGGCCTATCCGCTCAAGGCCGAACGCGCCCGGCGCAATCCCAAAGTCAGCCTCTACTTTTCCGATCCGACCGGCAGCGGCCTCCGCCAGCCCCCGCGTGCGCTCGTGCTGGGGCTGGCGACCGTACGCGACGCCGACCTGCAGGCCAATACCGACCGCTATGTCCGCTTGTCGGCCCGGCGCTTCCGGACGATGACACGGCTCTTTCCGAAGCGGGTGCAGCGGCGCGGCGCCTGGTATTTCGCCCGCATCTGGATCCACGTGACGCCGATACGCATCTTCTGGTGGCCGTACGGCGCGTACGACCAGCCGCCACAGGTCTGGGAGGCTCCGCCCGGTACGGCGGCGCCACCGTCCGATCCGCCGCCGAAAGGAAAAAGCCCCGGCGCTGCGTTCCGCAGCCAGACCGACTGGCACAGCGCGCTGGCCTATGCGACGACGCATCTGCCCGACCCCGTGCTGACCACCGTCGATCCGGACAGCGGCTATCCGCGCTCGCTGCGCCTGCCCGTCCTGTCGGTCAACGCAGGTGAAGGCGTCGTGCGACTTGCCCCGCCACCCTTCGACTGGCCACCATGCGAAGGGCCGGCCAGCCTGTTGTTTCATCACCATCCCGAAACCTTCACTGCCCAGGAGAACCTGACGTTCGTGGGCAGGGCCGAGGCAGAAGCGACGACGATAACCGTCCGGCTGTCGCGGCAGGTCGGCACGTTCGTACTTGGTCGCAACCGACTCGACACGTTGCGGTCGATCATGCGCGAAGCG
>RFIY01000203.1 GCA_003695505.1 Candidatus Dadabacteria bacterium
CAGGCGATCAGTCCGCTGATCGGTGAATGGGTCGCCCACTGGATCGGTTTTCCTGCGTTCATCACTGCAACGGCGGTTGCCTGCATCGCCGCCCTTGGCCCAACGCTTCCGCTGGCGGCATTGCTGAACGAAACGAGGTTCGGACCGCAGACCGTAGCCGTGACCGATGCCGACGGTCGCCATCCGCTGTACTGGCCGCTACTGATTTATGCCGGGTTCATCGGCTCATTGTTCGGCGCGATGCTGACCTTCGTACCGGTGATGTTTTTGCAGGCGGGCGCGGACAATGTCGGCCCGTTTTTTATCGGTTGTTCCGGCGCGGCGGTGTTTGTGCGGATCTTCTTTGGCGGCTGGGGCGATCGTGGCGACCGTGACCGCATCATGGCAGCCTCAGGTGCGCTGGCGATCTTTACGGTCGCGCTGACGGCTGCGCTGGGCTTCCACATCGCCGAGGCCGGGCCGCACCGTCTGCTGATGGTGCTGATCGGCAGCATGTTTGGTTTTGGCGTCGGGTTTTTCTATCCGGTTGCCAATGCACGTTTCATCGAGCTTGGTCCTGACGCGTTGCGCGGCAAGTATATGTCGTACTACTCGACAACTTATGCAACCGGGATCACGACGGCTTCGTTCGTCTATGGCTATGTGGTCGAGTGGGCCGGCTACGGATGGATGTTTGCCGTGGCCTCGGCGCTGGCGTCGATGGCGCTCGGCCTGTGGATCCTGCGTTTCAGTCGGTCTCGTCGCGCCAGAATTTCCGCTCCCGCCTGAACTCAGTTGTCACGAGCAGACCGCCTACCCAGTCATCGCTGGTCCAGGTCAGGCCGCGTTCGGCATTGATCGCGAGCTCGATGCGGCCGCGCCGTTGCCAGCGTCGCCCGAGTTGCAGTCGTGCGACGGCGTAGTGATGGAGATGCGTGGTCGTCAGCACACCGGACATCCCCGCGGCGCCGACCTGCACGCGCCACGCACCCGGCGTCCAGTCGACCGTGCCGCCCCAGAGGATTTCATCGGCCTGGCTTGAGCCGCGATCGTAGGCGGTCGGATCGCCGAGCGGCGCCAGGCCGACATGGGCGTTCAGCGTCACGTCAGAGGCAGGCCGTTTTCCGACATGGAACACGATGAAATAGTCGGCGACGCCGGTGCCCAGCCCAGCCAGGCCATTGCTGTCGCGGTAGTTGTGGCGGTCTTCGAAGATGTTCGTCGGTTTCGCGCTCGAAAACTTGACGCCGACGGTCATCGCGAGTGCCGGGCGGGCATCGTGTTCCTGCAACAGCCCGATCTTGGTACGAAACCTTGGGCTGTTTCCGCCCCAGCTGTGCTTGTCCTGGCGCGGCCACTCGGCGACCAGGTCGCTGTCGACCTGCAGCACGATGCGGTCTCCTGGCGCGACGCGCAACTGGCCGGGCAGTTGAACGAAGGTGCGCCGCTGCCAGTCCGGGTTCTCGACGCGCGCCATCTTGCGCGTGTAGTACACCAGGGCGCCGGTGCGTAGCGACCACCATCCGCGCGGGTGCGTGTAGGCATCGTCCTGATGCGAGTACAGGTAGCCAAGTTGTTGCGCGAAGTTGAAGGTGTCCTTGCGGATCTCGTTCTGGGCGTCGACGCTACTTGCGGTCAGACAGCAGAAGAGCATCGAGACGGCTGCAATGCTGGCGTGGGCCACCAAACCAGTGGGGATCGTCCCAGAAAGCATCCGAAAGAGACGCCTGCATTCCCTCGGTAAACGGATCGAGGCGGCGGATGGCATAAAGCGCATAGAGGGTATCCGGATCATATTCGGTGCGCCGCGGCTCATCGACCGTCAGCACCCGTTTGAGCAGCCAGCGGCTGCAATCCCAACGTCCGACGACAGTATAGCCGCGGATCCGGTCGGCATCCGCCAGCGAGTGTATCGAGACGAAGCGGTCAAAATCGGGGCTGGTCAGCGTCATCAGGGGAGGCGCGGCCGTGATTGGCTGTCCATTGCTGTCGGTGCCCGCCGCCGCGATCAGGTCCGCGACGCGTGGATCGGGCGTGCCGGTCCGAATCGTTTCCTCGACCCAGACCGAGCGCGCGCGCTGGGCTTCGGACAGTGCGATACCAGAGAACGCGATGCCGAAAATCACGGTGCAGCCGCTGCCCAGCAGGGCGATCAACCCGACAATCATGAGGTGAGCGCGATTCATTTGCGGATGATCATAGTCGGACGGAGGGGGCATTGCAAACCAGTCGTTCTGTTGTCGGTTACCATGGTGCATACGACCTATGCGCCCCACCTATGCACAGTTACCGCCGTACCCGTTTGACCGGTTGCGGACGTTGATCGACGGCACCGCGCCGCCGGCTGGCCTGGATCCCATCCGGCTGACGGTCGGTGCGCCGCGACGCCCGATCCCCGAACCCGCCCGGGCCGTGTGGAATGAGGCCATTGAAGGACTCTCGGGCTACCCACCCATTCGCGGTGGTGAAGCGATCCGTACGGCGATCGCCCGCTGGCTCGAGCAGCGATTTCTCGACGGGGGATGCCTGGGGCGGGTGGATCCGGAGCGTCAGATCCTGCCGGTGTCGGGCACGCGTGAGGCGCTTTTTGCGATCGCGCAGGCGCTCATCGATCCGACCGGCGACGCGGTGGTGCTCCATCCCGACCCCGGCTACCAGATCTACGTAGGCGCAGCCCGATTTGCAGGCGCCAGGCCCGTGGCGTTGCCGTGTCGCGCAGACACCGGATTTTTGCCCGATTTCAGCGATGTGCCGGACGAGATCTGGCAGCGAACCAGGCTGGTGTATGTCGCGTCACCGGGAAATCCCACCGGCGCCGTCTGTGGGGTCGACTGGTATGCGTCGCTGTTTGAGCTTGCCGAGCGCTGGGGGTTCGTCGTGGTCGCGGACGAATGTTACAGCGAACTGTACCCGAGTGATGGTTCCCCGCCGCCTGGCGCGCTGGAGGCTTGTGCACGCACGGGACGGAACGGGTTCGAACGGGTACTCTGTTTCAACTCACTGTCGAAGCGGTCGAGCGTGCCCGGGTTGCGCAGCGGCTTCGTGGCGGGCGATGCGGAACTGATCGACCTGTTTGCGCGCTTTCGCACCTGGCACGGTGTGTCGATGTCGGGCGCGGTGCAGCGGGTCAGCGTAGCGCTCTGGTCGGACGAGGCTCACGTGGTCGAGGCGCGTCGCGGTTACGATGCGGCGTATGAAGCGTTTCTCGGCACGCTGGGACACCCGAAGGCTCACCGACCGGCGGGAAGTTTTTATGTCTGGCTCGACACCGGCAGCGACGATACGGAATGGACGCGGCGGGCGTGGGCCGAGACGGGTGTGCTCGTCTTGCCGGGTAGCTTTTTGGTCGCAGACGCCGACCGCGCCAATCCCGCTCGCGGTTATGTCCGTATCTCGCTCGTCGAGCCGCCGGAGGTTTGTGCCGAGGCCGGGCGCCGGCTGGCACGGATGTTTGACTGATTATCGAAACCGATCAGAATTCCGCAACGTATTTTTTACAGGAGCCGACAATCGTGAGCGATTTGCAACAGACGATCGAAGCCGCCTTCGACAACCGTGATGCGATCAGCGCCGACAGTGCGCCCGCTGAGGTGCGACATGCCGTTGGCGCTGCGCTCGACCTGCTTGAGCGCGGCGAGGCCCGCGTCGCCGAGCCGAGCGGTGACGGCTGGCGCGTCAATGAATGGCTGAAGAAAGCGGTACTGCTGTCATTTCGTCTCGAACCGAACCGCGTGATCGACGGTGGCTTCAGCCGTTTTTATGACAAGGTGCCGGTCAAGTTTTCCGGTTGGGACGAGGCGCGTTTCGCGGAGCAGGGAGCGCGCGTCGTGCCGCCGGCGACGGTGCGGCGTGGTTCGTATATCGGGCGCAACGTGATCCTGATGCCGAGCTATGTCAACATCGGCGCCTACGTTGGCGAGGGTACGATGGTGGACACCTGGGCGACCGTCGGATCGTGCGCGCAAATCGGCCGCAATGTGCATCTTTCGGGTGGAGCCGGCATCGGCGGGGTCCTTGAGCCGCTGCAGGCTGCGCCGACGATCATCGAAGACGACTGCTTCATCGGGGCGCGCAGTGAGGTGGTCGAGGGCGTCATCGTCGAGCGGGGGGCGGTCCTGTCGATGGGTGTCTACATTGGCCAGAGTACGCGCATCTATGATCGAGAGACCGGAGAAGTCATCTATGGTCGGGTCCCCGCGGGGGCGGTCGTCGTGCCAGGGGCGTTGCCGGCAGCGGATGGCTCGCACAGTTTGTACTGCGCGGTAATCGTCAAACGTGTCGATGCGCAGACGCGGGCAAAGGTTGGCATCAATGAGCTGTTGCGCGAGGCCGGGCAGCAGGCGTGAGTACGGTACTCGACCATGCGATGGCGTTGATGGCCTGCCCGTCCGTCACGCCGAATGATGCCGGTTGCCAGGACTACGTTGCCGATGTATTGCAGCGCTGCGGCTGGCAGGTGCGGCGAATGCGCATCGACGACACCGACAACCTCTGGGCGACGTTGGGCGACGGGAGTCCGGTGCTTGCTTTCGCGGGGCATACGGACGTTGTGCCTCCAGGGCCCGAGGGCGACTGGACGTCGCCGCCATTTGCGCCAGAAGTGCGTGACGGCAAGCTCTATGGCCGTGGCGCCTGCGACATGAAGGGCGCCATCGCGGCGTTTCTGGCCGTCTGCGAATCGCTTCACAAGCGGGATCTTCGACCCGATGGCACGCTGGCGGTGCTGCTGACGAGCGATGAAGAAGGCACAGGACGCAACGGAACCCGGGCCGCGTTGCAGCGCCTCTGGGCAGATGGCGTGCGCATCGACGGCGTGCTCGTCGGCGAGCCCAGCGCCAGCAGCCAGGCCGGAGACACGCTGCGACCGGGACGTCGCGGTTCGCTGTCGGCGCGGATCACAGTGCCGGGCCGACAGGGGCATGTCGCCTATCCCGAAGCTGCGATCAACCCGATTCATCGGGCCGTGCCGGTACTCGATGAGCTGGCGCGCACGCAGTGGGATCAGGCCGACGACACCTTTCCGGCAACGAGTCTCCAGATTGTCTGGGTCGAGGCCGGCGTGCCTGGCGGTAGCGGTTACGCCGACAACGTCATCGCGCCCGAACTGCGCACAGGCATCAACTTCCGGTTTCGGCCCGGCTCACCAGCCGAGACGCTGCAGGCCCGGGTCGAAGACCTGTTCGAACGCCACGGCATCGACGATGCCGTGTTCGACTGGACATTGTCGGCAGAACCGTTCGTCACGACAGACCCGCGGCTGCTCGGCGCCGCCGAGGGGGCCGTCACCGACATCTGCGGCCAGCCACCGGCATCATCGACGGCGGGC
Source organism: Candidatus Dadabacteria bacterium (assembly GCA_003695505.1). Taxonomy (GTDB): domain Bacteria; phylum J088; class J088; order J088; family J088; genus J088. Next base: position 5,306 of record RFIY01000203.1, read on the forward strand.
GGCACGTCGGACGGACGGTTCTTTGCCGCACTTGGCGTGCCGGTTGTCGAGCTTGGGCTGCCGCATGGTACCGCGCATGCCGTCGACGAGTGTGTTGCGCTCGATGACCTGGATCGGCTGACGTTGATTTACGAGCGGCTGGTGCGCCGCTATTTTGGATTGTGATGTGCGCGACGGAGGACCACAATGAGTGATGCAATTCTGCCAGAAGGCGAATCGATGCGGCGGGCGGTACGCTGGATTTCCGAGCGACTCAAGGAGCAGCCGGACCAGGCATTGATGCCGCTGATCAATGAGGCAACGATGCAGTACGATTTATCACCAGTCGAAGCGGAGCAGCTGCTGATGTTCTACCGGCGAAAAGACTCCGTGTCGGCCCACCGCGAACACGCCGAGGACTGACGCGAACGCTTCGCCCATCAGCGGACGCAGGCGGGAATATTTGCCGGCTGGCTGAGCAGCGGCAGCGCGGACTCCAGCATCGGATCCCAGGTGTATTTGTTGTAGGTGCCGTTGGCGACGACATTGCGGAACTTGCCCGCGAACCAGGCCGAGATTTCGTATGTGTAGATCGATTGCATATCGGGCGGGCAGACGTTGGACAGGCCGTCGAGCGCCTTCAATGCCGCGGCTTCGCCTGACGTCGCCAGCTCCGCCTCGGCGCGCGTAATGTGCCACAGGCCATACGCAGGTTCCTGCAGCGGCCGCGCTTTTTCCAGATAGGCCACCCCCTTCTTGACGGATCCGATACTCATCGGAAACGGTGGCAATTTGATGTACGCCTTGGCCTTGGCCAGCCAGACGGTGCCCAGCAGGTATTCCGGATCACGTCGTTCGGCCTCGTCGAGCAACTTGAAAAACTCCGGGATCATGTTCAGGGAATCGAGCACGCCGCGTACCAGCGCGTCGAATCCAAGGAACGCGGCCGACCAGAACGGACCCGCGGCATGTTCGGGGTGAGCCTGCATGAGTTTGAGTGCCATCGCACGGCCGATGCGCGATACGCGCAGCCGTTGTTCTCCAGCCGGCAGCCCCTGCCACCAGAGCTGGCTGTACATCAGCGCCCAGTGGCCGTGGTCGAAACGTCCGGAGTCACTGTAACTTTGCCAGAGGGCACGGACGAGATGTTCGGCGTCGGTCGGTGTCTCGAACCAGCGGCGGATGTACTCATAGTGGCTCCGGCTTGCCGGGGCAAGCGGGTCGTACTGATCGAGTTCCAGCATATTGCCGCCGGCCCGGCTTTGGGTTGGTAGCGCCAACGTGGCCGCGCTCGCAACTGAGGACTGCAACAGGGATCTGCGGGATAGGGCGCGCATGAGACCTCGGCGTCGGTGCACCAGAAATGGCTCTGTCAGGGTTGGACGTCTTCGCGTCCGAGAATGTTCCAGAGCAAAAACAGCGTATCAGTCGCGGGCGTTGCCCGCATCTGAGGTCGGCGCGGGCGCTGAGGCGCGTTCAGTCCAAACGTCGTTAGGCGCGTTGCCGGTCTCGCGTACAATATAAGGCGAGGCGTGGTAAACACGCAGGCAGAGACGGAACAGGACGATTCCCTATGATATGGCGTCGCATTCGTAAGCGCCTGGGCGCGATGGTGTTGAGATGGATGGGCTGGAAGGCGGCCGGTGCGCCGCCGGAGCTCGACCGCTATGTGCTGATTGCCGCGCCGCACACGTCCAACTGGGATTTCATCCTGACGAAGGCGCTGGCGTGGTATTACGACCTCGATATCCGCTGGATGGGGAAGCACACCCTGTTCCGGTTTCCTTATGGCTGGTTCATGCGGGCGATGGGCGGCATCCCGATCACGCGGCATCGCCGCTCCAATGTCGTGGATGCTTCGGCGGCGCTGTTCGCCGAACGCGACAGCCTTGTGCTGACGGTCCCCGCCGAAGGGACCCGCAGCCCGGTCGAGTTCTGGAAGTCGGGCTTTTACCACATCGCGCACAAGGCCGGTGTGCCGATTGTGCTGGGGTACCTTGACTATGGCACCAAAACCGGTGGTTTCGGGCCCGTCATTGAGCCGAGCGGCGACCAGAAGCGGGATATGGAGCTGATTCGCGCGTTCTATGCGGACAAGGTTGGACGCCACCCCGACAAGTTTCTCGAACCGCGTCTGCGCGGCGAGCAGGATGATGGCGATCTGGCGCAGTTGACGTCCGACGCTGCACCCAGGTCGGCCGACCTGGATGCCTCAGCCGTCGAGGTCCAGCAGCCAGAGTGATCGCTGCAGCGAATCGCTGTCTTCCTGGCGGCGGCTCGACTTTTCTTTCATCTGCCGCTCCACATCGCGGCGCTGCTTCTTGGGCAGATCATTGATCTTGGGCAGCGGCGGCAGCGCATCACTGGTTTCGGCGAGTGCGCCGTAGACCAGGCGCATGATGACCCGTCGTGCGCGCGCGACGTCATCTTCGGTGATCGGACGTCCCAGGCTGTGAAGCTCATCCGCAATGCGCTCGACGGCGGCGAGCAGCCCGACAAACAGTAGCGGATCGACCTTCTCGGTCTGGACGCGCTGGGCTTCTCGTTCGAAGAGGTCGAGAATCCGGGCCATCGTCGACATGCGGCGTTCCGAGAAATCGGAATCGGCGCGCATGGCTTCCTGACGCAGCACCCGCGCAACCGGACCGGTGGCGACATGCCAGCGCAAAAATGCGTCCACACAGCGCTCAATCTTCTCGATCGGGTCATCCACGCTGAGGATCGCGCTGCGGATCAGTTGCAGCAGCGATACATGCGAAATCTCATCGAGGGCATCGAAGACGTCTTCCTTGTTGCGGAAGAACCGGTAAAACGTCGGTCTGGAGATGCCGGCGGCATCGAGAATGTCTTCGACGCGCGTCGCGGCAAAGCCGAGGCGGCCAAATACGTCCGCAGCTCCTTGCAGGATGTTCATTCGAGAGTAGCTGCTCCGCCCCGCTTTTTTGGGCGCCTGGCGGCGGGAGCGGCGCTTCCGTGGTGTCTTCTGGTCGCTCTGGTCGGCGCTGGACGTTTCTCCCGGCGCTGCTTTGTTCTTGCGTTGGCCCATCAGCGGTTTCCTGGCCGTGTTTGCGGTGTGCAAACGATATTGTAGCCCAAACGGCCCCGGAAACGGGCATGTGTAACATAACGGAGTTGATAAAAATTTTGGTGTTAACTTTATGGTAAAGGAAAACACGGAGATCACCGAACAGATGCATTGCGTCAATTGCTGGCGCTGTAGAGGCCGACACCGTGAATAATGTCGATTATAAGCGCTTTAAGCCGGTTGCGCGATGCGTCAGCATGCACACAGCCCGCCGCTTGACAACCGTAACACGTGTGTTATACTTAACACAAATGTTAAGGTTTGCGCCCGGCGACGCCGGGCATTTCCAAAGGAGGCCAGATATGGCAACGACGGTATTCGACATCAATGGGAACCCCCGTGTCGTTGACTACGGACCGTACGACGAAGACGCAGATCGGCGCGAAGCCGTGCTTGAAGACTGGATGCAACGCCTGATGGAGCGACTCGTGATGCCGTGGTATATGCCAGCGCTTCAGCGCGTCGAGCGAGAAGTCCGGTGCGCACGCACGGGCTGGGTTCGTCGCGGCGAAGATACTGGTGAGACGGCAGGCAGCGAATGAGCGGGCCGGCCGATTCTGCGGTCCGCGGTATACGAATCAGTGCGCAAAACGGCACGGCGCGCGCGCGGGCGCGCGCCATCTGGGAAGAGGGCGAGGGCGCGGCGCGCATTGTTGCCGGCCTGGAGATCCTGCTCTCATCTATAGAGCAGGCGGTCTGGGACTTGCGCGAGGCCGTCGAGGAGGCGTGGGGTGCCGTTCGCGCCGAAGGGCTTCGTGCGCGCGAAGACCTCGCTGAGCTGGACCGGCAGACGCGCGACCTGGCCGCGGAGTTGACGCGCCTGCTCAGTGCATCGCGCACCGTGGCGACGATCGTCGGCAGTTATCGCTGGCTATCGATTCGCGGCGCCTTCATGTCGCGGCGCGCCTACGCCCGGGCGGTGGAACGTACACATCGGCGTAATGGCAAGCGATTCGTCAAGATGGCCAATCGGTTGCAGGGCGGCATCATCAAGATTGGCCAGATCCTGTCGGCGCGGTCGGATATTCTGCCGGAGGCCTTTGTTGCGCCGATGCGCGAACTGCAGGATCGGGTCGCGCCTTTCCCGTTCGAGGACGTACTCGACGTGTTGCGGCAGGAGTGGGGCGAGGAACGGCTGTCACAGGTGGTGCTGTCGGCCGAGCCTGTCGCCGCGGCATCGATTGCCCAGGTCCATATCGCCCGTCTTGCCGACGGTCGCATGGCGGCGATCAAGGTGCAGCGTCCGGGTATTGCCACACTGCTGAAACACGATGTCGCCATTCTGCGGCGCATCGTCGACTCACTAAAGGTGTACCTGCCGGAAAGCGATATCGACACGGTCGTCGACGAGATTGCCGAGCAGTTGCTCGCCGAGACCGACTTCGACCGCGAGCGGGTGATGCTGGAACGCGCTGCGACGGCGCTCGCCGGCGAACCGACCGTCTCTGTCCCTGAGGTCTATGGCGAATGGTGTACCGGGCGCTTGCTGGTCACCGAATTCATCGACGGCGCGCGCCTCGATGCTGCGCTGGCCGATGCAGCGGAGGCGGAGCGCAACCGGATTCTCAGGGATTTCGCCACGATCTACCTGAAGCAGATCCTCGAGTGGGGCTTTTTCCAGCCGGATACGCATCCGGGGAACTTTCTCGTCGACCGCGAAGGCCGGCTGGTGTTGCTCGATTTCGGTTGCGTGCGTGAACTGGATGCGGCATTTCGTCGCGATCTCGCGCGGGTCCTCGAAGGATTCATTCGTGGAGACGACCAGGCAGCCGCGCAAGCGCTCGGCGATCTGGGCTTTGCCACCCGATCCGGTGATCTGACCGGCCTGATTCAGATGGTGCGGCAGGCGCTGGGCGGCCTGATTGCCGGCGGGTCGTCGGCTTGGGACGCCGAGGCGGTCAAGGCATCGATCGGACCGGCCATGGAGCAACTGGCGGAGGATCCAGTGACGGCGATCCCTCGTGCGTTCGTGATGGTCGGGCGCGCATTGTCGACGATGGGTGGCGTATTTTTCGAACATCGGCCCGATCTGAACCCGTTCGAAGTCGCGCTGCCGGTGTTGACACGGGTTCTTGCCGGCAGCGCCGAGTAGGCTCACAGTTCGCCGATGCGTTGCCGCGCCGTGTGGCCCCGACGGGCCGCGCGGCGTTTGTTGTTCGGGACAGTCCGGGACGTCGGCCGCACAGACGCATCGGGCTGCTTCGGTTGCGGTTGCCGCTTTGCCGCGAATTGACTAGACTGACATGTCAGTTCAATCCATGGAGCAGCCCCCCAATGCGTGCCGAAGCACGACGACAACAGATTCTCGATGCCGCAACGGCCGCGTTCGCCGGGCTGGGCTATCAGCGCAGCAGCATCGCCGTGGTCTGCGAGCGGGCGGGCATCGCACGCGGAACGCTGTATCAGTATTTTCGCGACAAACAGGACCTGTTCCGGGCCGTGCTGGAGCAGTACAGTGCCCGCATCCGCGCGTTGGTTGCGCCTCCGACGTCCGATGAGCTGGCCACCGCCGACGTCGCGACGCTGATCCGTGATCGCCTGCGGGCGATCTTTGCCGAGATCGCGGCCGAGCGCGAAGTCTATCGGATCCTGTTCAATGAGGCGCGCGCGGCCGATGCGGAAACGCGGGACCTCGTCGATCTCGTGCATCAACGCCTGATCGACCAGTTGCAGCAGACATTTTCCGCGCTCCGTGACCTCGGCGAGGCGCAGATCGATGACGCGCGCCTCGCCGCCGAGTTCGCGATCGGTGGCGTGCTGCAGATTGCCGCCAGCCACATTCTCAATGACGATTCACCGGTTGACGCGGACGCCCTGGCCGATGCCACGGCCCGCTTCGCCGTTCGCCTGATCCTGCCCCCGCTTTCCACTGGAGGAACGCCATGACGACCTATCGCCACGACGGCTTTGTGACCACGGGCGCGCGCCCGTTCCGCTATGACAGTTTTCCGATGCGTCTGTTTCAGAAGGCCAAGAAGCTCGGCGTCTGGGATCCGGCCGATATCGACTTTACGCCGGACCGGGAGCTCTGGCTGAACGAGGCGACCGAGGCGGACCGCGACGGCATGTTGCGGATCGTCTCGTCGTTCCAGGCGGGTGAAGAAGCGGTGACGCTCGATCTGTTGCCGTTGATCCAGGCGGTCGCGCAGGAGGGCCGCATCGAAGACGAAATGTACCTGACGACGTTCCTGTTCGAAGAGGCGAAGCACGTCGAGTTTTTCCATCGCTGGTTCCGCGAGGTGCCGCAGGTTGATCTATCCACGCTCGGCGAACTGCATTCCCCGAACTACCGCAAGATCTTTTACGAGGAGCTGCCGCAGGCGCTGGGCGTGCTGCGCGACGACCCGTCACCGGCCAACCAGTTGCGCGCTTCGGTGACCTACAACATGATCGTCGAAGGCGTGCTGGCCGAAACCGGTTACTTTCTCTTCGACCTCGGTGCGCAGTTGCGTGGCGAAGACATCATGACCGGGATGCGTCAGGGGATCCAGAAGCTGCGCCAGGACGAATCACGCCA
>RFIY01000204.1 GCA_003695505.1 Candidatus Dadabacteria bacterium
GAACTGGGTAACCGACTCCCCGTGTTCACCGCGGAACAGTGGCAGGTGATCCACGAGCGGCCGGTCACTGAGCACGACGCCGGCCGCATGAACCGAAGCGTGCCGCGTGATCCCTTCGAGCTGCTGGGCCACGCGGTAGACATCCTCGAGCCGCGGATCGGCCTGAACGGCCTGCCGCAGATCCGCATCGCTTTCCCAGAGTTCCTTCAGCGAAAACTCTGCCGGAGGGTTCGGCATCAGTTTGGTGATCCGATCCGTGTCCGCAAATGTCAACCCGAACACGCGACCGACATCCTTGAAGATCTGACGGCCCTTGGCTGTCCCGAATGCAGCAATCTGCGCGACGTGATCCGCGCCGCCGTAACGGTTCGAGACATATTCGATCACCTCGCCACGACGATTCATGCAGATATCGACGTCGATATCGGGCATGCTGCGCCGCTCCGGGTTCAGGAAGCGTTCGAACAACAGCCCGTATTGCAATGGATCAAGATCGGTGATCTCGATCGCATAACTGACGAGACTGCCGGCCGCGCTGCCCCGCCCAGGCCCCACGGGAATCCGATTCTGCTTGGCCCAGCGAATAAAGTCCGACACGATCAGGAAGTAGCCCGCGAACCCCATCTCGCGTATGACACCCAGCTCATATGCAAGCCGTTCCTGATAGGCATGCCGCTGTTCGGCCGTCAGATCGCGAGATTGTGCGATCTGGTCGAGGCGCCGTTCCAGTCCTTTCTGGGCGACTTCTTCGAGCATCGCGTCGAGGTCGTCACCGGGATCACCGAAGCGTGGCAGATGGAATGTGCCAAACTCGAAATCGAAATTGCAGTCCTCGGCAATGCGCAACGTGTTGTCGAGGGACTCCCGGACGTCGGCGAAGGTCTCCCACATTTCGTCGGGATGCTTGACGTAGAACTGGTCGTTCGGAAACCGCATCCGGTCCTGCTGCTCGAGCTGCGAGCGAGTACCGATACAGAGCAGGCAGTCGTGCGGGTACGCATCCTCGCGCCGCAGATAGTGGTTGTCGTTGGTCGCGACAAGCGGGATGCCGAGCTCGGCCGCCAGATCCCGTTTCTGACGGTTGATCAGTTCCTGTTCTGGCAGCCCGTTGGCCTGGATTTCCAGATAGAAGTCCTTGCCGAAGAGTTCAACGAACATTCTGGTCTTGCGTCGCGCCTCATCGCGGTCGCCGGCGACGATCGCCTGGGCAATTTCTCCCTGCATGCAGCCCGACAGCGCGATCAACCCTTCATGGTGCTCCTGCAACAGCTCCCAGTCGATCCGTGGCTTGTAGTAGAAGCCCTCCATGTATGCCTTCGTCACCAGCCGGTTCAGGTTCCGGTAACCGGTTTCGTTCTTGACGAGCAGGACAAGGTGATAGGCGTTGGTCTGGCCGCGCACGTTCTTGCGCTCACGGCGGTCGCCCGGGGCAACGTAGACTTCACAGCCGAGAATCGGCTTGGCGCCTCGCGCCTTGATCGCCTTGTAGAAACTGACCGCACCGAACAGATTCCCGTGGTCGGTCATCGCGACCGCCGGGCTCTTGTGCTCGACCATGATGTCCGCCAGATCGCCGACGCGCGTAGCGCCGTCGAGCAGGCTGAACTCTGTATGGTTGTGCAGATGTACGAATTCGGGCATCAGCGATGCCTCGCTTCGTCGCCGCGCATCATTCCCATTCGATCGTGGCCGGTGGCTTGGAACTGATGTCGTAGACGACGCGATTGACGCCGTGGACCGAATTGATGATCCGGCTTGAAATGCGCCCCAGCAGGTCGGCAGGCAGGGGCGCCCAGTCCGCCGTCATCCCGTCGACGCTTTCGACGGCCCGCACCGCGATCACCTCTTCGTAGGTCCGTTCGTCGCCCATCACGCCCACGCTGCGCACGGGCAGCAGTACACAGAAAGCCTGCCATACTTTATTGTAGTATCCCGAATCCCACAGTTCATCCATCAGGATCGCATCGGCCTCACGCAGCAGATCGGCCTTTTCGCGCGTGATCGGCCCCAGAATGCGCACTGCCAGTCCCGGCCCGGGAAACGGATGCCTGGCGACCATGTCCTCGGGCAACCCCAGCTCACGGCCGAGCTCGCGGACCTCGTCCTTGAACAGTTCGCGCAGCGGTTCGATCAGATCGAGGTTGAGGATCTCCTCGATACCAACATTGTGGTGACTCTTGATCTTGGCGCTCGGACCACGGACACTCTGGCTCTCGATCACATCCGGATACAACGTCCCCTGCGCCAGAAACGCCGCCCCCTCGATCTGCTCCGCCTGCTCGTGGAACACCTCGACGAACAGATCACGGATGATCCGGCGCTTCTGCTCCGGATCGTCGACGCCTGCGAGTGCGTTCAGAAAACGGTCGGCCGCGTCCACCATGACGAGCGGCACACCAAAATGGCGCTCAAAGACTTCCTGAACCCGGCGCCCCTCGTCTTTACGCATCAGGCCGTGGTCCACGAAGATGCACGTCAGCCGGTCTCCGATCGCATGGTGCAACAGTGCCGCTACGACCGATGAATCGACACCGCCACTGAGTCCGCAAATGACGCGGCGTTCGCCGACTTTCGCACGAATCGCTTCGGTCTGTTCGCTGATGAAATGGCCCATCGTCCAGTCCGGCTTCGCGCCGCATACGTCGAACACAAATGCTTCGAGCAGTTCCCGCCCACGCGGCGTGTGATGAACTTCTGGATGAAACTGCACGCCGAAGATCGGCAGTTCACGGTGCGCGATCGCGGCGATCGGGGCATTTTCACTGTGCGCGATGACATCGAAATCCGGAGCCAGGCGTTCGAGACGATCGCCATGACTCATCCAGACATCGATCGATTCGCCTGCGGTAAAAGGCTTGAGAATCCCAACGGACTGGTCGATCTGCAGCGCGGTCCGACCGTACTCACGGTCACTGGCATGGCCGACTTCGCCACCGAAATGTTCGTTGAGCAACTGCAGCCCATAGCAGATGCCGAGCATCGGCAGCCCGAGGTCCCAGACACCCGGATCTGGATGTGGCGCACCTTCGGCGCGCACGGAGGCCGGCCCGCCGCTGAAAATGATTCCAGCCGGATCAAAATCGCGGATCCGCTCAATCGAAGCCGTACACGGGAAGATCTCGCAGTAGACGTGTGCCTCCCGAATCCGCCGCGCGATCAGCTGGGTGACCTGTGAGCCAAAGTCAAGAATGAGAATGCGGTTCTGCGGCACCCTGATGTCCGATTCAGTCGAGGTGGTAGTTTGGCGCTTCGCGCGTAATGATGACATCGTGGACATGGCTTTCGCGCAGGCCCGCCGGTGATATCCGTACGAACCGACTCTTCTCGTACAGTTCGTCAAGGTTGGCCGCACCGACGTAGCCCATGCCCGCGCGCAGGCCTCCGGTCAACTGGAAGATCACGTCGGCAATCGGTCCTCGATACGGCACCCGCCCCTCGATACCTTCCGGCACGAGTTTCTTTTCGAGTTCGTATTCGTCCGCGTCATCCTGGAAATAGCGGTCGCGACTACCTTCAACCATCGCACCGAGACTGCCCATTCCACGATAGAGCTTGTAGGTCCGCCCCTGATAAAGGATCTTTTCGCCCGGACTCTCATCGGTTCCCGCGAGCAGGGATCCAACCATGACACTGTGCGCGCCGGCCGCGAGCGCCTTGACAGCGTCTCCGCTGAACTTGATGCCCCCGTCGGCAATCAGAGGCACGTCGGTCCCCCGCACGACTTCGGCAACGTTGGTCACGGCAGTCAGTTGCGGCACACCGACACCGGCGACGATCCGCGTCGTACAGATCGACCCCGGGCCAATACCTACTTTGACCGCATCGACGCCGGCATCGATCAACGCGCGTGCGGCCTCGGCCGTGGCAATATTGCCAGCAACCAGATCGACATCGGTATATTGCTGGCGAATCCGCCGCACGGTCTCGATCACGCGCCGGCTGTGCCCATGGGCGGTGTCCACGACAATCGCATCCACGCCCGCTTCGACCAGGGCGGCGACACGTTCATCGGTTGCCGCATCGGTACCGACAGCAGCGGCCACGCGCAGGCGCCCCCGCTCGTCTTTGTTCGCATTCGGATGGCGGGTCAACTGCTCGATGTCCTTGATCGTGATCAGCCCGTACAGCGTCCCGTCGGGTTCGACGACGAGCAGCTTTTCGATCCGGTGCCGATGCAGGATTTCCTTGGACTCTTCGAGCGAAATGCCCGGCTCGACGGTCACCAGGTTGTCACGCGTCATGACCTCGGCCACGCTGCGCAATGGATCCTTTTCGAAGCGCAGGTCACGGTTGGTCAGGATACCGACGAGCTTGCCGTCGTCGTTGATCACCGGGATGCCGCTGATGTTGTGTTCGCGCATGAGACGCCGGGCATCGCCAATCGTTGCGTCCGGGCGGATCGTGACAGGGTTGGTCACGACCGTGCTCTCTGCCTTCTTGACGCGACGCACCTTGTGTGCCTGCTCGCTGGCCGGCATGTTCCGGTGCAGAACGCCAATTCCGCCCTGGCGGGCCATTGCGATCGCGGTGCGCGCCCCCGTGACCGTGTCCATGGCCGCGCTGACGACGGGGATATTCAACGCGATGTTGCGTGAAAAGCGGGATGCCAACGACACCTGAGAAGGCAGAACCTCGCTGGCTCCGGGCATCAGCAGTACGTCATCGAAGGTCAGGGCGTGCTGGGGATCTCGTTCAAGCATAATTCTGGTGCCTCTTGCGTTGGTCATGCACCTGTCGCCGGCGCCGCCAGCGTCCAGGATGGTACAGGCTCATTAGCGAGCAGCCGGCGCGCCGCCCCCTCGAGCAGGCCCGCCTCGCGATTGACCCAGCCATCGGCATCCGTGGCCTCGAGAACCGCAAGCAACAGCCCGATACCGGGGCCGATCAACGCAGCCCGCTTCGAACCGATAAACGGTTCCCCGGCCCAGCGTCGATCGTCCCAGTCTGCCCGCTCGCGGATCAGCCGCTCCAGCCAGTCTCGCGAAAGGAAACGACCATCGACGGCATCGCGGTCATAGACCGCCAACGCCGCGTGTTGGCACGCCAGTGCACTCGATGTTCCGCACGTCGCGAGCAACGGAGTTCCGCGGGCATCGCGGGTCAGCTCGGATGGGGTCATATTATAGACGTCGCGACAGACCTGTTCAAATGTTGCACGGGTGCGACGAATCGCCTGATCCAGCGTCTCGCGATGACGTTGCATCCCGGTAACGACGCCGACCGGCAGACTGTATGCGCCGGCGAACTCATCACCGCGCCCGAACGAGAGCTCGGTGCTTCCGCCACCGATGTCGAGTACCGTCGCGTTGGCTCGGTCGCTGCAGCCCGTCCAGGTCAGCATCGCCTCGGTTTCGGGCGAGACGATCCGCAACGGGATCCCGGTTTCGCGGGTCAGCCGTTCGGCCAGAGCCGCGCCGTCTGATGCCGCTCGCCAGGCGTGGGTGCAGACCGCCAGCGCGCGCGTCGCCTCGGGAACGATCCCCCTGCCCGGACGCCAGGCCAGCAGCAATCGCCGCGCATCCTCGGATGCAGCCGCGCCGATTCGTCCGGTTTCCGACAGGTCGCGTCCCAGTTGTACGACCTCGCGACCATAACCCGCCATCTCAACTGCTCCGTCGGGCGCACGCTCGATGGCCATCCAGCGGAACGTATTCGTACCGAGATCGAACGCAACAACGCGCATCACAGTCCAAGCCGTTCTTCGGCCAGCGTGCGCAGGGCATCGAGGATCCCGGCGCGTGCCAGCTCCTCGCTGAGCCAGTCGGGATCCCACCGCCAGACCAGCGTCGGTTCCAGCGCCCGCAGCGTGGCCGTCCGAGGCAGACCCGTCAGCCAGGCAATCTCACCGAACACCTGATCCGGTTCGAGTTCGGCGATCGTCGCCTCGCCTCGTTCCACGGCCAGTCGCCCGCTGACGAGCAGCCCGATCCAGCGATCATCGCTTCCTTCGTAAATCACGACGTCGCCCGGGTCATAGTGGCGCGCGTGCCCGTTGGCGATCCAGCGCTCACGGTCAGGGTCTGGCATCCCGAAAAAGACGTCTGAACGCGACAGGGAGTGGCCGGCTTCGATGACTTCGCGAAACCGGGCCTGCGCATCAGGACTCAGCGCCGCCGTGAAACCGTCGTAGTCGATCCACGCAACAACGGCCGTCTCGGCGATGACCACATCCGCGGTCCGCAACCGGCCGTCGAGCAGGCCGATCTCGCCGACCCCGGTTCCGGCGCCCAGGGTCGCCGCGTGGATCGGCACGCCACTGTCCTGTCGGATCACATGGGCACGCCCCGAGGCAATCCAGTAAAATCGCCGCTCGTGCTCCCCGCGCCGAATCAGGAACATGCCGGCTGGCGCCAACGCCCAGCGCCACGGTGCATCCGCGAGTGCCGGCACATGGCGGATCAGCGCAGACTGTTCGCGCCACTGCCGCAGCACATCCTCATCCGGCGTCCAGTCACGAAGCGCGGCCCGCCCCTGCAGGCGCAAGCCGTAGCGATAATTACGTCTGACCTGCACCAGAACACGCACCAGATAGGCGACAATCAGCACCCCAACGATGCCCCGCCACGCCATTGCCGCGGAGCCGCTGCCAATGATGGCCGGATGCACCAGAAAACCTGCTCCCGCCAGAGCCGTGGCCAGCCAGCCGAATCCGACCGCGATACCGATCTGTGCCTTGCGACGAATCCGTCGCCCGACAGGCAACCGGGTCATCAAATGCGAGACGAGCGCCCAGCGCAACTGGTTCGCGACATCCGGTACACCCAGCGCACGTCCGAACAAAAAGGATCCCGGCCCCGGGATGAATGGGCAGGAGAGCAATGCAGCCTGGGCAATGGCCCCCGCGCTGACCCCCAGCAGCACGGCCGGAGCGCGCCCCCACCAGCTCAACGCCGCCAGCAGCACTGGCAAAGGAGAAAGCACCACAAGTATCGCCCTCGTGGTGTCATCGTTCAACCGGTACACAACCCGCTCGACACGGGGGCCCGGCGCGAAACCGGCCCATGGGACATTGGATTGAAGGCGTGCGGCAAGCAAGGAAGCTTCAAACCAGGTCAACAGCGCCCACGTCAGCCACCACATGCCCGCAGCGACGCCAAGATCACGCCAGCTCGTCAGGCCCGCACCACCGGTCACACGCACACCCTGCCCCCTGACGATCCCCACGATCCCGAGCGCCACGACAGCGATCATCAGGACTACGGCCAGCCAGAGCGGCAACCGCGGCACCGGCAGGCGACTCCGCCAGCGCAATACCGAACGGGTCGTCCCCGGGTCCTGACGCAGTTCAGCATCCGGTCGTGACAGCCGCCAACGCAGGCCAAGCGGCAAACCGCCATCCGGTAGCCGGCTGGCAGGCACAACCGTCCAGTAACGACTTCCCGGCTGGCGAAACGCCACACCAGCAGGCCCACTGATGCGCTCAAGCTTGTGCAACTGATCCGCGCGCTCGAGTGTGGTCACAGGCCGAGCTGCCTTCTGACCTCGGCCATGCGCGCGGCGACCGCAGGCACGGGTGGCTCAACCGGGCCAACCGCCGGAAACGCTCCGGCCAGTCCCTGCAACGATGCCGGAACGGCCGACTCCAGCGCTTCCAGGCTGTAGCCGCCTTCGAGCATCGTCGCGACCGGAACACCTGCTGCCCGCGCCCACGCCCCAATTTCGGCAAAAAACGCGCCGAACCCTTCTGTGGTCACACGCAGGCCGCCGAGTGGGTCCAACCGGTGGGCGTCGAAGCCAGCCGAAATCAGCAGCAGACCGGGCCTGAATGCGGACAGCGCCGGCCGCACCGCATCCCGTACAATCGCCAGGTATTCTGCATCGCCGGCACCGGCTGGCAGCGGGAAGTTGATGACCGAACCCGGCGCGGCCGGGCCACCGGTCTCTGCCGCGGAGCCGGTCCCGGGGTAGAACGGAGCCTGATGCAGTGAAATGTACAGCACGCGCGGCTCGTTCCAGAAGATCGCCTGCGTGCCGTTGCCATGATGGACATCGGGATCGATGATCGCGACGCGCAGCGTCGGATCCTGCGCCAGCGCCCAGGCCGCCGCGACCGCGACGTTATTGAACAGACAGAACCCCATCGCACGATTCGCTTCGGCATGATGCCCCGGAGGCCGAATATTGCAAAACCACAACGCATCAGGCGCTTCGATGACGGCGCGGGTCGCGACGATCGCACCACCCGCCGCAAGCAGCGCAGCCTCGACCGAACCAGGAGAGGTCGCGGTATCGGCATCGAAGACGACACGCTGCCCGCGCGCAGCCAGGACGCGCTCGACGTGCCCGGCGGTGTGTACCCGCAACAGATCGGACTCCGTGGCCTCCACGGGTTGCACTGACTGAACATCGGCAAAGGCCGCCATGCAACCGCGCCGAACGGCCGGAAGACGTTCCGGACGCTCCGGGTGCCCGCTTCCCGGGTCGTGGAGCAGGAATCGCTTGTCCTCGATCAGATTCAGACGGGCCATCGACATTCGTTGCTGCAATGCTCCTGAGCTCATTCGGATGTGACAACCTGATTATACTGTTGTCACACATGAACGTCCGTCTGCTGCTGCCACTGCTGGTCTGCCTCGCCTGCACCCCGACCGGGATGGAGCGCCAGTCTGCGCCGCCCGTTCCCGGCACAGCGGCACCCGCCTGGGAAGCGCTTGCCGGCGGGCCGGACTGCCAGAGCCGACGCGCGGACGCCGAACGGTTGCGCGAACGCTATCCCGCACTCGCCACGCATGTCACTGGAGCCTGGCTGCTCTGCGCCCTGTCCACGGGGGATCTGGCTGCCGCCACGTCGTTACTCACCGGCTTCCAGCCACCGACCGGCTATCCCGACTGGGATGCTGCGATCGCCTGGGCGCAATGGATCGCGGGCAGTGATACGCTGCCGCGGAATCTGCCGCGCAGTGGCCGCGAGGTCATCACGCAGCGTGCAATCCGCCGCGCCATGGCCATGCCGCTGACCGATGCCGCCGACGTGTTCTCTGTCTGGCCGGAATGGGACTGGCCGGAGCTGTTCGAGCGCGAGGTCGTGTCGATGCTGCCGGCGACAACGGTGATCGAGACGGTGCGGCGGCTTACCGAACGCGGTCGCCGCCAGAAGGCCTGGAACCTGCTTCAGCGTTACTGGGCTGCAGCGGGGCTGTCAAACGAGCTGGCGCTGACCAAGCCCGACGCATGGTGCAGGTGCGACCCGGCAACGATCTACGCCCTGGCCCGGCTGGCCTTCGATTTGCGCGAGTACCCGCTCGCCGCCGTTGCATCTCGCACCGCGGCGACTGGCCCGTTCCCCGGTCCCGCGATTTTGCTGCACGGCCGCGCCCTGGCGCGCCAGGGACGCACGGACGAAGCGACGCGCTACTGGCTGCGTGAATTGCAGCGCGTCCCCGACGCCGACAGCCGCGCCGCAATCCTGTATCGGCTCGGACTGCTGGCCGAGGACCGCGGTCACATGCAGGATGCGCTGAAGTGGTATCAAAAGACGGCGCGCGTTTCCACATCCGTCCGCGATCGTGACCACGCGGGGTTCCGGGCGGGCTGGCTGAAATGGCGCGCCGCTGACCAGGCCGGCGCGCGGGCAGCCTGGCGCGAGGATCTCGATCGCGTATCTGATCCCGTCGCCCGTCGGCGCCTGCTCTACTGGCTGGGCAAAGCGGATCCGGATGGCGGCTGGCACGCCACGCTGTTCGAGGAAGCCCCGTTGTCATGGTATGCATGGCTCGCGGCGGGGCAGAACGCGCAGTCTCTTGTGGCCAATGTACACTGGTTCGACTCGACGCCCGCTGCGATGACCAGCGCCACCGAAGCGAGACTGGCTTCGACACGGCTTGCCATGCAGCTCGGCTGGCTCTGGCCTGCGCGCTTCGAATTCGAAGCGGCCCTGTCGCGAACCACCGACCCGAAACTCCAGCTCGCGCTGCTCGGACAGGCCGAACGCGTCGATTTGTCTTCGACTGCATTGAAGATGTTCTGGAGCGCGTTCGGAGAACCCTTCCGTCAGGATCCGCCCAATTTCGACCGCAGATTGTGGCGAATCGTCTATCCGCGACCATTCGCACAGGCGGTCACCAGCGCGGCGCGAAAGCATCAGATCGATCCGGCGCTGATCTATGCGGTCATGCGCGAAGAAAGCCACTTCCAGCCAGAGATCATCTCGCCAGCGGGCGCTGTCGGGCTGTTGCAACTGATGCCAGCCACCGCAACGCGGCTGGCGCTCAGCCAGCGAATGCCCGCACCGTCTCTTGAGCATCTGTTCGTTCCCGATGTCAATATCTCGCTCGGTGCAGCCTACCTTCGACAACTGCTCACGCGATTCAGCGGCGCCGAACCACTGGCGATCGCGTCGTACAATGCCGGTCCAGCCGCTGTATCTCGCTGGACCCGGCGCGTACCTGCGACGGAACTGGATCGCTTCGTCGAAGAAATCCCTTACACCGAAACGCGGCGTTATGTCATCAAGGTCACGCGCAGCCTGATCCGTTACCGCGCACTGATGGCATCGGAGTCCTGACCTGGGCGCTGTGACACGACTGGTCGCGCTCGCGTTCGCCGTCACCGTACTGCTGTTGCCGACTGCAGCGACGGCAACGCCCGACGCGCTCCCCGGGACACACTGGCGCACGTTGCAGGACGGGGCGCTCGTCTGGCACTTCAACGCCCGCAGCCGCGATACTGTCGAAGTGCTGCGCCCCCTGGCCGCGCGCGCGGTCAGCGAACTGACCGCCTGGACCGGCACGCGACCCTCGCAGCCGATACACATCGTCGTCAACACCGACAATGACTTCACGAACGGATTGACGACCGTGATGCCGCGCAATACGATCCGGCTCTATCCCAGGCCGCCGCGCCGGCCATCGCTGCTGCAGCCGACTAATGACTGGCTGGGGCTACTGCTGGTTCATGAGATGCTGCACGTCTGGCACCTCGACCAGCATCGCATGCCCGCGACGCTGTTCCGCAAGATCTTTGGCCGGGTCTTGCTGCCGACGATCGGCATCAATGGCACCGACTGGCCCATTCCCGTAGCCGTCTTTCCGAACGCACTACTGCCAGATACGCTGACAGAAGGTTATGCGGTGCTTACTGAAAGCAGGCTGATGGGCGGTCTCGGGCGTGCAAACAGTCCCGAAGCCCGAACGCTGATCGGCAACATGGCGCGAGACCGAGGCCTGCCAGCAATCGGTGACGCCATCGGGTTTCGCCGGGCATTTCCCGCCGGCGGCACGCCCTACCTGCTGGGCGGGGCGTTCCACGAGTGGCTTCTCGAGCGCGATCCCGATGCCTGGCGAACGCTGTACGATGCCAATGCCCTCGGGGTGCCACCGGTTTTCTGGGGGCTGCCGGCGGTGGCCGTCTGGGACGCCTTCCCGGCCGACCTGTGGAACGAATGGCGGCAGGCGCAGTACGATGCCGCAGCTCCGGAAACGACCTCCATCCCTGCTGCCGAGACCATCGGAACCTGGCAAGATCTGCGAGCCCTTGCGCCAGGGCCGGGTCGGGGGATCTACGCAACGATCGGCGATGGACGACGCGCGGAGCGCATCGTCGCCATTGATCCCGACGGTCAAATACACCACCTGGCCCGGCGGCATGGCGGCGGCGGCATCAGCGTGGGGCCGACAGGGCTCTGGTTCGATGAATTGCTGCCTGATCGGGACACGACGCGCATTTCACGGATCACCCACCTTGTCGGGCGCGATCGCGAAACGCTCCCGACCGCGCGCGCGTTCGAACCGGACTACGGGAGCAACGGCGTCGCCGCCGTCACGCGGGATGGCATGCGCGAATGCCTGACGGTGCTCGCACCGACGGATGGGTCACTGCGCCACAAATGGTGTGCTCCTCCGGGCCGATCCGTCCAGCAGCCGCGCTGGAGTCCCGACGGTCGGCGCATCGTCGCCGGCATCTGGTCGACGGCAACGCGATTTGATCTGTTTCTCTGGGAGCCCGAATCCGGGGAGCCCCCGCGGGCACTCACGCGGCTGCCTGGCGACGAAGTCGACGCAATCTGGTACGACAGTCGCACGATTCTGTTTTCGGCCACCCGGTCCGGTCGCCCGGAGTTGTACGCAGTCCGCGTCCACGGCACGGTCGTCCACCGCCTGTCGGATGTGCCGACGGGTGTATGGCAATTTACGATCTCAACCGACGGGCACCTCTGGTATGCGGCCCCCGGAGCAGATGGCTGGACACTGCGCAGAACGACCGCACCGCTCCAGCTCCAGCCCCTCGAACGCGCGCCCGCCCTGCCCGTATCGAGCGCGACCGCCAACACGCTGCCGAAGCGATGGCCCGTCACGACCAGCGCCCGCTATCAGGCCTGGCGAACGCTCGCACCGACCGGTTGGCAGCCGCTGCTGTATGCCGGCAAGGCACGGCGCAACCGTTACGGTGTCAAGCTCGGCGGCGACGACGCCGTCGGCCTGTGGCACTGGCGAGGCTCGCTGTTGGCAGATCACCAGGCGCGCATCGAAGGCGACCTTCAACTGGCACTGACGCGCGGAGCGTGGCTTGCCGCGAGCCGGTATGCGTCATCCGTTGGCTACATGCCATCGATCACATCCACGGCACTGCACCTCAACGAAATCGACTGGTCCGTTGGCCGTTTCTGGCGCGGCGCCAATCACCGTTTTCGGGCTACCGTCGCCGTCGGCGGCAACTGGACCAACAATGCGGCGATCCGCGAGCTCGAATACAGCGCCGAGCTGGCCGACGAATCACGCCTCTCACCTGCCTGGGCACTCGAACCGGTTCAGGGCGTCCATGCGGCAATCGGCGGCGGCAGTGAAATTTCGCTGCGACACGGCTGGCGTGACGGCCGTATCGGCGCCCGTTTCGTCACCGGATCCTTCCTGGTCGGCCGCGTACAATGGCGCGCGCAGGCTGCCGGACTGATCGATGTTGTGCCGGGGCATCACGACCTGAACCTGGCCGCACCCGGAGCCGCATCCCCCGGAACGCGGCGACTCGTCGGGCGCGGCGTACCGACCACAGCCATGACCGATCTCACCAGCGATTGCGCCGGGACGGACATCTGCGGTGTACAACGCGCCGGAGTGGCGTCTGCCGAGTTGCTGCTACCGTTGTGGTGGATCCAGCGCGGCGTCCGAACCCTGCCCCTCTGGTTCGACGAGATCCACCTTCGACCATTTCTGGCAGGAGCGCGGTTCCATCGCCCCGGACGCACCCGCGACGACCTGTTCGCGGGTGGCGAGCTGCTATTGCGGATGGGTCTTGGCTCGCTGGCGCTGTTTGAACCGCTTGGCGTGGGCATCCGCTGGCCTGTCTGGCCGCGCCGCTCGGCCACCCCGGACGTCTGGCTGAGTACGACGATTTCGTTCGACCGCCAGCCCCTGGGCGTACGAATGGCCTGGCCGCGAGGCGAACCGAGGCGATTGCTACAATGACGGGATGAAACGCCTGCTTGTCATAGGTGCGCTCGCGGCGGCCGTCTCGGCCTGTAGCCACACCGCGCCGCTGCAGATCCGTGAACCCGGCCTGCCCGGCGCCCCGGTATACGAACACGGCCATCCGAGCTACAAGTTGCGCATGCCGGTCGCAGACGGTCTCGCCTACGCCGAGTATGTCAAGGCGACCCTGGCGCTGACCCAGGGCAATTTGCGCGAAGCCGCCGACCATCTCAACGTCACGGTTTCACGCGACCCCGAAGCAACACTGCCGCGGATGAAACTGGTCAACGTGCTGTTGCTGCTCGGCCGACGCGACGAAGCGAGCCAGTTGATGGGCACCCTGGATCTGGACCCGCGGCGGCTGCCGGGAGAACTGCTGTCCATCTATGTCGACGCGCTCATCTCCACCGACCGCGATCAGGACACGATCGAGGCCATGAAAGTCGCGCTGAAACGCGGCGCGCTCGCGCCCATGCAACTGCTGCGCTGGGTCACGCTCGCCGAGCAGCGCCACAGCCCCGAGCAGTTGCGCGAAACCATATTGGAGCTGCGCGAGCTGGCTCCAGACGAACCGATCTTCGACTGTGTCGAAGGACATCTGCTGATGCGTTCGGAGCAGTACGAGGCGTCGATCGCCTTTCTGGATCGCTGCCGTGAGGCTTCGCCCGACTGGCTCCCGGCCCTGCTCGAACGCGCGCTGGTCGCGGAGCTGACCGGAGATGCGGCGCTCGCACAAACGCTCTATCGACGCGTCCTCGAACTTCAGCCCGGCCAGGGGCTGGCATCCTGGCGTCTGCGCGCGCTGACGGAAGCAACGACCACTGGTCAATCGAGCAGCGAACAGCTCGCACGCCTGCTGCACGAAGTACAATACGAAACGGCCTTGCAACTGGCGTCGCAGGCGCTCTCCGGTGATGACGTCGAGCGGGCAGCACAGGTGCTCGCGGATCTGCCAGCAGAAGACCGCAGCCGGCCCCGCGCGCGGCTGCTACGCGGGCTCATTGCAGAGACCAGCGGAGATCTCGATCGCGCCCTGCGACATTATGAAGCGGCTATGGCCAGTGACCAGCCTGCCGTCGAGCGTGCTGCCGCCGGCCAGTGGGTTCGCGTACTGATGGCCCGACACCCCGATGACTGGCTCGACCGGGCCGAACGCGCGCTGAAAAAGAAACCGCGCCTGGGACTGCTGATCGCCATCAGCGAAGCCGAAGGTCAGGACGATCCCCAACGCGGCCTGTCCTGGCTGGAGCAGTGGAAGGACGCGTTCGGTGACCGCCCCGACTACTGGTATCAGATCGGGCTGTTTCATGAACGCGCCGGGCACCGGGATCAGGCGCTCGCGGCCATGGAGGAAGTCCTCAGACGCAATCCGGACCACGCCGACGCATTGAACTTTCTCGGCTATTCCCTGGCCGAGGAAGGCCGCGACCTCGACCGCGCCTTCAGTCTGATCCAGCGGGCGCTCAAACTGCGCCCGGATGCCGGCTACATCATGGACAGCATGGGCTGGGTTCTGTTCCAGCAGGGCAAAGCCGAAGAGGCCATCGACTGGCTCGAACGCGCCGTGGAACGGGAAGGACCCGATCCCGTCATCCTCGAACACCTCGGTGACGCCTACGCCGTCACCGGCCGGGACAATGATGCCGTGCGCGCCTGGTCCACCGCACTGGAGCAGGTTGAGGATCCTGAAGCCCGCCAGCGCTTACGTTCAAAACTCGACCGAATCCAACCGTGATACGCGGGGCAATCCTGGCGGTGGCCGCGGCGCTGCTGACCGCTTGCGCGACGCTCCCGCAATCGCATGAACAACCGGCCAGCGATGCCGCCTTTCGTGCGACTGGCAACGCAAGGATCCAGACCACGACGTTTGCCGGAGCGTTCGATCTGGCATTACTGGTCGCGCCACCCGACCGCCTGCGCCTTGACGTGATGCTGCCCGTCGGTACCCCGGCAGCGATCTTTTTCGTCGAATCCGGACGATGGATCTTGCTCGATCCTGCCGCATCCGTCGCCTGGTATGGCACGATCGGCACCATCATGGACGCGCTGCAACAGGCCGCGCCCCCGCTGCAGGGTACGATCTCGCTCGCGCTGCACGCGGCATCACGGTACCTGCCGGCGTTGCTGAATCAGACCAAAACGACAACTGCTGCCACAACGGCCGCTGGCTGGGGCGTGACGTTTCACGACCCCATGCCCGACCAGCCGGCGTGGTGGCGCCGCTGGTCGGCGCAGCGCGGGCCCGATACTGTAGAAGTACACTGGACAAAACTGCAACCCCTGGCGAAAGAACAGCAATGGCTACTCGAACCTCGCGTGCCGCAATCCTTCTCATGGCAATCCTGGCGATCGGCGCCAGCGGCTGTGACCGCACCCCGACAGCCAGCAAGCAGGAAAAAGGCGATGCCTCCGGGCCCGTAACCGGCGGCACCTGGATCGTTGGCTCGATCGGCGATGCAAGTACGTTACTGCCGCTGCTGGCTACCGACAGTGCATCGCAGGACATCATTGGACTGGTGTTCTGTTCGCTGCTGCGGTACGGCCCCGACTACGAAGTGCTCGGAGACGCCGCGGAGCGTTATGAAATTCTCGATGGCGGACTGCGCATCCGCATTCACCTGCGCAAAAATGTCCGCTGGCACGATGGGGAGCCCGTCACGGTCGATGACCTCGTCTTTACACGCCAGGTTGCGCTTGATCCAAAAACGCCGACGCCGTACAGATCCAGCTTCGAGGCCATCAGTGAACTGCGCAAGGTTGATGCCTACACCGCCGACTACGTCTACGAAACAACATACGCACCCGCACTCAACGACCTGGTTGGCGCGGCCGGCTCGATCCTGCCACGACACCTGCTCGAAGGCAAGGATCTGCTGACAAGTCCGTTGCAGCGCAACCCCGTCGGTTGCGGGCCATACCGATTCCGACGCTGGGAGGCCAAACGCGAAATCGAGCTGGTCGCCAACAACGACTGGCATCGCGGCCGACCAAACATCGACCGCTACGTCTATCGCATCATTCCGGATCAGGCCACCATGTTCCTCGAATTGATGAACTTCGGCATCGACCAGATGGGCCTGCGCCCGCAACAATACGCGCGGCAGACCGCCGCCCCACGTTTTCGCGACAACTTCAGGAAATTCCGCTATACGGGTTTCAACTATACCTATCTGGGTTACAACCTGACCCGCCCATTGTTCCAGGACATCCGGGTACGACGCGCCATCGGCCACGCCATCGATCGCGAGGCGATTCTGAAAGGTGTCAATTTTGGGCTGGGACAGGTCGCGACAGGCCCCTATCGTCCCGGCATGTGGTACTACAAACAGGTCACCGCCGACCCCGCCTACGACCCAGGCACGGCGAAGGATCTGCTTGCGGCGGCCGGCTACACCGACCACGACGGAGACGGAGTCATCGACCGTAATGGCGTCCCTTTCAAGTTCGAAATCGTCACGAACCAGGGCAACCTGCAACGCAAACAGGTCGCCGAGATCATCCAGGACAGCCTGCGCAAGCTCGGCATCGAGGTTTCGATCCGTATCGTCGAATGGTCGGCGTTTCTGGAAGAATTCATCTACAAGAAACGGTTCGACGCGGTCATCCTTGGCTGGAACACCGGCATCGACCCCGATCAGTATGACATCTGGCATTCCTCACGCACCGGGCCACGAGAATTCAACTTCGTCGGCTATCGCAACCCCGAGGTCGACGAGCTGCTGATTGCCGGCCGGCGCACCTTCGACAAAGAACAACGCAAGGCCATCTACGGGCGGTTTCAGGACATCCTCGCCTGGGAGCAGCCGTACACGTTCCTGTACATTTCCGACAGTCTGCCGGCCGTCCATAACCGTGTGCGTGGCATTCGACTTGCGGAGGCAGGCATCATGTATAACTTCGAGGACTGGTGGATCCCGCGCGCCCAGCAGGGATTTCACCACAAACAGTAACCGGGCACCGCCCCCCCCCCCGCGGGCGTTGCGGTCCGGCCACAACGAGACGGACAGGAACGCAGCCGATGACCCGCTATCTGATTGCAAGGCTTCTCGGTATGATTCCGATGCTGATCGGCATTTCGTTGCTGAGTTTCATGATCATGCAGCTTGCGCCGGGATCGCCCGTCGAGCAGGCGGGTGCGTTCATGAACGCCGAGGCCAGCGAGCAGATGGGCCAGACCTTTCGCGAACTGTACGGACTCGACCGCCCGCTGCTCGAACAATACGGCGACTGGCTCAGCCGACTCGTGCGGCTCGACTTCGGCCTGTCGATGAGCCTGGATCGGCGTCCGGTTCTGGACAAGATCGTCGAAGCGTTGCCCCTGACCGTCGCGCTGAACGCCCTGAGCCTGCTGCTCGTCCTTGCCCTGTCAATCCCGATTGGGGTATTCAGTGCTGCCCGCCAGCAGTCAATCGCCGACCGGATCCTCACCGTCATCGTCTTCGTCGGATTTTCGACGCCGTCTTTCTGGCTGGCCCTGCTGTTGATGATGCTGTTCGGGATTCAGCTTGGCTGGTTGCCCGTATCCTGGGCTGGCATGCCGCGGCTCGGCGAAGTCAGCACCTGGGTCTGGTTCCAGGAAGCGGTCCGGCACAGCGTCCTTCCCGTATTCTGCTACAGTTTCGGCGGCCTGGCCGTCTTCAGCCGGTACATGCGGGCCAGCATGCGCGATGTGCTGGGCACCGAATTCATGACGGCGGCGCGGGCGCGCGGCTGGAGCGAGTGGCAGGCGATCTGGCGGCATGCATTTCCGAACGCATTGCTGCCATTGATCACATTGCTGGGCCTCTCGCTTCCTGGACTGATCGGTGGTAGTGTAATATTAGAACAGGTATTTGCAATCCCGGGCATGGGGCGCCTTTTCTGGGAGGCTGTCATGTCGAGGGATTACACGCTCGTGATGGGAGTTCTCACGATCGGGGCCGTTCTGACATTGATCGGAAACCTGCTCGCGGACATCGGCTATGCGGTGGCCGACCCGCGCATCAGACACCAGCAAGAGAGTACCTCGTGACGACAAAGAAGCCACGCAAGCGCCTGGGGGAACTGCTTGTCGACGCCGGCCTGATCGACGACTACCAGCTTCGCAGTGCACTCAGTCACCAGCAACAATGGGGCGGCCGCCTCGGCAAGAATCTGATCGAACTGGGGCTGGTCGGCGAACGGGAACTGGTCGCGTTTCTGGCCAAGCATTTTCGTCTTCCTGCGGTCGATTTCAGCCGCATTCAGATCACGCCCGATGTCCTGCGGTCCATATCGCCGGAACTGGCGCGCAAACATCACGTCGTGCCGCTGTTTTTCGGCGAGGAGGACGGCAAGAAGTTTGTTGCGATGGCCATGTCGAACCCGACGGATCTGCAGGCGCTCGACGAACTCGAGTTCGCAACCGGCCGCAAGGTTCGACCGGCAGTGTCTTCCGATATCGCCATTGAACAGGCGCTGGCCTATTATTACGAGAATCAGGGTGCATCGCCGTGGCGCCACGACGCCAAGAGCTCTGCCGACATGAGCTACAGCGACCTGATCGCGACGACACGCGAATATCTGAAGGCAGCGCGCGCAGCGCGCGGCCAGGCTGGCGAGGCGACCGAAACCAGGACCCGGCCAGCAGAAACTCCGCCCGAATTTGCAGGCGCCCAGCGCACGATCGATATGGATGATGGCGGCACACTCGCTGGCGCGGACGAAGACGACAGCATCGTCGTCTTTGGGGCCGCCGGCGAAAAGAAGATTCCCCTGCAAGGAGAAGATACCGGTTTTGCAACGGATCCAGGACCGATCTCACCGCCTGCGGCGCCAGCCCCTTCGGCGCGCCCTTCCGCCCCGTCGACCGATGACGTGCTACGCGCACTGATCGGCTTGCTGATCGACAAGGGCATCATCACCCGTGAGGAACTTCGGCAGCGACTGCGCTCGAACTAACCCGGGCCAACGACGAGAGCGCGACGTTTTGTGTTCACTCTTATGGCGGCAATGAATCCATCGGGAGATCGAAAAGACCGTGCTCACAGCACCTGCCAACAGATGCACCCTCGGCGGATCAACACCGTCCCCGCTGCGTTTCGCACCGGGATCAGCGTGCATCCTCTCGCGAATCATCGCCGCTAGCAGGGACCTGTCTTGTCGCGCACGGTGCAGATCGCAGTCGGGATCCTTGCTCTGCTGGCCGCAGGCGCCCTGTTCGCACCGTGGCTTGCGCCACACGACCCGGCCCAGATCGTACTTGAAAACGCGTTCGCGCCGCCCTCTCTGAGTCACCCGTTCGGCACGGACGACCTTGGACGGGATCTGTTTTCGCGCGCGCTCTACGCAGGACGCATCAGCTTTTCGGTCGGCATCGTCGCGGTCGGCATCAGCGTCGCCATCGGCATCCTGCTTGGCGCGCTGGCTGGTGTCAGTGGCGGCCTGATCGACATTGCGATCATGCGCCTGGTCGATCTGATGCTCTGCATCCCGTCGTTTTTCCTGATCCTTGCTGTCATCGCGTTTCTCGA
>RFIY01000022.1 GCA_003695505.1 Candidatus Dadabacteria bacterium
GCGGTCTTCGAGTCCGCCGGGCGCCATCAGCACCAGGTTGCGCACGCGCTCGGGATGCTCCAGTCCGATCGTGATCGCGACCGCCCCACCCATCGAGTTGCCGACCAGCGTGTAGTCTTCGGCGCCCACCGCGGCGGCAAACTCGACGATGCCGCGTACGAGATCTTTGTATGTGAATGTCGGCGTCTCGGTGATACTGGAATAGCCATATCCGAGCATGTCCGGTACCAGGCAGCGAAATCCGGCTGCTGCGATTTCGGGCGCATTGAGCCGGAAATTGCTCCAGCCGCTCGCGCCCGGACCGCTGCCGTGGACAAAGATCACCGCCGGCCCCTCGCCATATTCGTGGTAGTGGACCCGGTAGCCGTCGAAAATCTCGACGTACTTGCCCTCTGGTACGGCGCTCATCAGCTCGATTCCTTTTGCCGCCGAAACAGCTTCTTGCACATCGCGGCCGGGTGCTCGTGACCCCAGTCACTGATGCGATCGTACACAAACGTGTTCCACTCGTCGTCGTTGAGGATTTCCAGCCCACCCCAGCCGTATTCGAACTGGAAACCGGACGGCGTCTCGGCGTAGAACGAGATCATGCGATCGTTGGGATGCCGTCCGATCGCATTCCAGACCGGCAGACCCGCATCGACGATCCGGTCCCAGCACTTGCCGACGTCGTCGATCTCGTTGGCTTCGAGCATGAAATGGTGGATGTGCTTCGGCAGATTTCCGCCGACCGCAATCGAGTGATGGCGCGGATTGCAATGCGTGAACGCGATGTTGACGTGATAGCCGCCGATGTCACAGATGATCCGGTCACTGAGGCGGAAACCAAGGCCGTTGAGCAGAAAGTCGAGCGTCGTATCCATGTCATCGGCCCTCAGCACGAAATGACCGAGGCCGAGATCGCCGGTCTTGAAACCGCCCGTGCAGACCGGGCTGCTGAACGCGCCTGCTTTTGCCGGTCCGTACACGGCTTCGAAGCGAACCCCGCCCGGTTCCTGAAACGAGATGCCGCCTTCGACCTGGCGTGCCGCAATCGTCGCGTCATCGAGTGGCGTGCTGTCAACGCCGTGGGCCGCCAGCCGCTCGCCGAGCGCCGCAACCGCATCGGCGTCCGCGACCTCCAGTCCAACGAACAGCAGATCGTCGGACGGATCGGGCGTAACGAAAAATCGGTTCGCGTACTCATCATGTCGCAGCGTAAAGCCGCCGCCGGCGAGCTCCCGCCCCTCGACGAGGCCGAGCAGCCGCGTGCCGACATCACGCCAGGCATCGAGATCGCTGACGCCGAATCCAAGATAACAGAGCTGTTTGACTTCACTCATGGGAACCTGCCCTGGTCTCAGATGAAATAATCGGTGTTCTTGAGCCCCATGCGCACGCTACCGTAGTTGCGCCCCGGTTTGTCCGGGTTGTTCGCGTAGTGGGCCCTTGCGGCGCGCAGATCCTGAAAGTAGCGGTTGATCGGATTCTTCAAAAAGATTGCCGCGCCTCCGCTCTCGTTCATCAGCAGCTCGCACGCTTCGAGGCAGCGCGTGACGACCCGCGCCGAGTGATAGCGCCAGGCGACGCGCTCGTCGACCGGAATCTTCTCGCCGCGCTGCACATAGGCCATCATGTCGTCCAGATTGCGTTCGAGCACCAGCACGAGTTCATCGATGACCGCTTCGGCATTGGCGACGGCGTGTTGCGCGCCGGCCTGCTGCGCGACCGCGTCGCCGCTGCCGCGCATCACGCGGTTCTGCTGAACCTCCAGGTACGCATCCAGCGCGCCCTGCAGCATGCCGATCGCGCCGGTTGAGACGGCACGCACGAACAACTGACCAAAAGGCAGTCGAAACAATGGCGCATCGTTGACCGCGTTGCCCGGATTTTCCTGGCGAAAACCATCCGAAAACTTGTGGATCCGGTGCGACGGCACGAATTTGTTGTCCACGCGAATCGTCTTGCTGCCGGTCGCCTTCAGGCCGGACACGAACCAGTCGTCGACAATCTCATAGTCACTGCGCGGAACGAGAAAGGTCACCATGTCCGGCGGGCCGTCGCCGTCCTTCTTTGGCACGAAACCACCGAGGAAAACCCATGTGCAGTGATCGCAGCCGCTGGAAAAGCCCCATTCGCCGCTCAACATCACGCCGCCATCAGTATGCTCGACCTTGCCGACCGGCATGTACGATGACGAAATCAGCGTGCTGTCGTCCTCGCCCCAGACATCGACCTGCGCCTGTTCGGGAAACAACGCCAGTTGCCACTGGTGAATCCCGATCACGCCATAGATCCAGGCCGTCGATGGACAGCCCCTTGCCAGTTCCCGCTGGATCGCGAAAAACGTGTGCGGGGCGCACTCATAGCCCCCGAATTGACGGGGCTGGAGGACACGGAAGAAACCCGCCTCGTGCATTTCCTGCACGGTCTCGACGGGCACCATGCGGGCAGCCTCGGCCGCGTCCGCGCGCTCGCGCAGTCGCGGTACCATGTCGCTGGCGCGCTGAACCAGTTCGTCGTGGGTCGGTATCGTCTTCGTCGTCATAACGGGGCTGTCTCCTGCGGGTCTCGCCGCGCATCACGCTGACGCAACGCGGCGGAGATTGTCCGAATGGTAAATATTGAAACACGTTTCACTTTACCCCGCAAGAATGGCTATTGCTTGCAACAAACTGAAACGTGTTCTATTATGTTTGACGTGTCGAACATCCTCCGGCAGCCCCACACCATCGCCGGAATCAACCTGCAAGCACGGGAAGTAACATAATGACCACGACGCAGCGCCCCAAGGACCGGATCGAAGGTTACCCACGCGGCTGGTTTGTGATCGGATTTTCCAACGAGTACGGGCCCGGCGAGATGAAGTCCATGACCTACTTCGGCCAGCGTCTCGTCTGCTTTCGCGGCGAGGATGGGCAGATTCACGTCCTGGACGCCTGGTGCCCGCACCTTGGTATGGATCTCGGCAAGGGCAAGGTCATCGGCAACACGATCGAGTGCCCGTTTCACGCCTGGCGCTTCGATGGCGAGGGTCGTTGCGTCGAGATTCCCTACTGCGACAGCGTGCCCAAACGCGCCGCCGAGGGTTCCTGGACACAAAAGTGGACGGTTCAGGAAACGAACGGCATGATCCATGTCTGGTTCGACCCCGAAGGCGGCCCGCCCGAATTCGAACTGCCCGAGCTCGGTGAGTGGGGCTCCGATGAGTGGACCGACTGGCACCACTCGATCGTCCATATCCGCACCCATTCCCGCGAAATCGTCGAAAACGTCGTCGATATCGGCCACTTCGCCCCCGTCCACGGTACGATCGTCGAAGAGTTCTCGAACGAATTCATCGACCACATGGCGATCCAGTACAACAAGGGCGTCGCCTATCCGCGTGGTGGCGGCAAGGACTACTTCACGCTGAAGGCAACCTACTACGGTCCGGGCTTCCAGATCTCGGAGATGTCCGGCTTCCTGGAATCGCGCCTTGTCAACGCCCACACGATGGTCGATGAGAACAGCCTCGACCTGCGTTTCGGCGTGATGCTGAAGCAGACGCACGATAAGGCAAAAGATGAAGCCTTTGCAAGGCAATACGTCGAAAACCTCACTGTTGGCTTTCAGGAAGATATTCAGGTCTGGGAAAACAAGCTTTACCGCGACGTCCCCCTGCTCTGCGGCAGCGACGGGCCGATCATGCGCCTGCGCAAGTGGTACAAGCAGTTCTATACGCCGCGCGAATCCGTCGCGGCCGGGGCCTGAGCCGCATGGCCGACCTCGAACAGTTTCGGCAGGAGGTTCGCGCCTGGATCGAGGCGAATGCGCCAGCCGGGTTGCGCGGCACCCGCAAAGGCAGATTTGACGGGTACTGGGGCGGACGCCTGCATCCGGAACCCGATCCCGATGTGAAGCGCTGGTTCGACGCCTGCCTGGAACGCGGCTGGACCGCGCCGACGTGGCCGGCCGAGTATGGTGGCGGCGGACTGAGCCGTGCCGAGGCCGAAATCATTGACGAGGAAATGGAGCGCGTCAAGGTGCCCCCGCCACTGGTCGGGTTTGGCCTCGTCATGATCGGCCCGACCCTGCTCGACTTTGGCACCGACGAACAGAAAGCCGAACACCTGCCAAAGATCGTCCGCGGCGAAGTCCGCTGGTGCCAGGGCTACTCCGAGCCGGGCGCCGGCTCCGACCTGGCCGGCCTGCAGACGCGCGCCGAAATCCAGGGCGACAAAGTGATTGTCAACGGCCAGAAGGTCTGGACCTCCTACGCCGACAAGTCCGACTGGATCTTCGCGCTCGTCCGCACCGACCCGGACGCGAAGAAGCAGGAAGGGATCACATTTCTGCTGATCGATATGTTGCAGGATGGGGTCACGACGCGCACGATCGACCTGATCAGCGGCTGGTCCCCCTTTTGCGAGGTCTTTTTCGACAATGCCGTCGCCGAGACGAAAAACATCGTTGGCGGCATCAACAAGGGCTGGACCGTCGCCAAGGCGCTGCTCGGCTATGAGCGCAGCATGATCGGCAAGGCGATCGAGGGGCAGCTTGCCGGTACCGAGCAGGAGCTGGCCGCCTCCGCCCGCGCACACCTTGGCCGTGACGATGGCCCCCTGCCCGATGCGTCGCTGCGCCAGCAGCTCGCGCTGTACAGCATCGATGAGCAGTGCTACGCGCAGACCGCGCGACGGATCGCCGAGACGGCGCAGGCGACCGGCGCACCGGGACCGGAAAGCTCGATCATGAAGGTCGCCGGCTCCGAACTCAAGCAACGCCGCTGGGAGCTGGCGACCCGTATCGCGGGCCTGCACGGTATCGGCTGGGACGGCGAACCGTTTTCTGAAGACGAGCTGAATACGACGCGGCAATGGCTGCGTTCTCGCGCGAACACGATCGAAGGCGGCTCGACCGAAATCCAGCTCAACATCATCGCCAAGCGTGTGCTGGGGCTGCCGTCATGACATTTGTACTCGACGACCAGCAGCAGATGCTCCAGGAGACCTTCGAGCGCTTTTTCCGCGAAAAGGGTTCCATCGAACGGCTGCGGCAGCTCCGCGAACACCGCGACCAGCCCGGTTGCGACCCTGAACTTTGGCGCGAGATGGCGGAATTGGGTTTCTGCGGCCTGATGATCGACGAAGCACACGGCGGGCTGGGTATGGGCTTGCGTGAAATGGCGCTGCTGTTGCAGCACGCCGGGCAATGGCTGATGCCGGAGCCACTGCTGTCTTCGGCACTGCTGGCGCCGTCCCTGCTCCGACTTGCCGGTGACAGCGCCCAACAGGATCGCTGGCTGCCGGAACTGGCAGCCGGAACAACGATCGGCGCGGTCGCCTGGAGTGAGCCGACGACGCGCCTCGATCCCCTCGATCAACGGACGACCGCAACTGCCGCCGGCAACGACTGGGTCCTGAACGGAGAAAAGCAGTTCGTGCTGGACGGCAACGTCGCGTCTCTGCTGATCGTCAGCGCA
>RFIY01000205.1 GCA_003695505.1 Candidatus Dadabacteria bacterium
CCCATTGTAATCGGCAACCGGACGATAGGTAAATGCTCCAGAAGTTTCGACTGTCACCGTGCCATGCGCGACGTCGTCCACCAGTTCGAAGCTCAGCGTGTCGCCATCGGCATCGCTGCCAGTAAGCTGGCCGGTTAGCGTTTCGTCTTCGTTAACGCTGAATTGCGCGGACTTCGCCACCGGTGTTGCGTTCGCAGCCGCTCCGCTCCCGGTCGCGAGCATGGCACGGAATGGGCTGAGCTGCGAGAACTTCGCCGTGACGCGCCGACGCTCGGTATCAACCTGTTCAGCTTTTGCCGTGATCCAGGTCCCATCGTGATAGTTTCCGACCGCAAGACGATCCACATCGCCGTCGGTCACGGCGCTGCCATAGGGCACGGTGATGTTGATGGCCGCAAGCAACTTCGCCGCTGTGCCGTTCAACGCACTGACGATGCTGATATCGACGATCTCGCCAGCCGCCTCATACGACTCGGGATCTTCCGGCGCCGGTTCGCTGTATGGCTTGATCGCGACGACCCACGCATCACCCTCGGCTGGCTCCGGCAGTGCGCCGGCAGGAACGACGACCTCGACACCCTTTTCGGGATCGCTCACCGTTCCGCCCGTTGCCGCATCGACGGCTTCCGCGACACCGCCGGCCTCGGCGACCTGCTGCACGACATCGTTGATCAGGTTCTGCAAACGCCCCGTCAGGCCTTCGCCGCTACAGCCGCTGATTGCGGCAGAAAGCATGAAACAGGTCACAATGATGGGTAGGCGCGAAAGCCTGGCGTGGATCATAGGGGGCCTCTTTGTCAGTTGGTTTCCCGAATCGTGAAGAATGTATCCCGTCCGCCGCGTCAGCATAACATGCCACCTCCCTGCACCGTGGCAACAGGCGTCGCGGCGCAAGAATCTTGAGTCCCGCAGCGACCACCTTGCAACGAAGACGGCCCGGTGTTACCGTTGAGCGCATGACCATGCCTGTTTCACCCGCCCATCCGCAACGCGGTGTCGATGTCACGCGCGCCCGGCGCCTGCTTGCCCCCTGGGCGGTGCGACAACGGTACCATCGCGCGCGCCTGGAGGGCGCCGAACGCATCCCGCGATCGGGTCCGGCGATTCTGGTCAGCAATCACGGACGACTGGACTTTGACGCGTTGATCCTGATCCGTATGCTGCTCGCCGCGACAGGGCGTCTGCCGCGGGCGATGGCGGATGGACTCTGGTTTCGCGCGCGTGCAACCGCGGCGATTGCCCGTTCGATTGGCGCAGTCGAAGGCAGCCGCGCAAACGCACGGGCGTTGCTTGAAGCCGACGAACTGATCCTGACATACCCAGGTGGCGTTCGAGAGATCCTGCAATCCCGTTTTGGACGGGAAGACATCGACTGGTCGGATCGCACCGGTTTTGCGCAGCTCGCGATCGAGACCGGCGCGCCGGTGATCCCGATCGCCAGCATTGGCGTCAACAACGGCTTTTTCTTTATCAGCAGCGGCCGCTGGCTCGGACACCTGCTCTATCAACGCATCCTGCGCCTCGGTGACCGCTATCGCGACTACCGCGACCCGCTCGCGATCGGGCTGATCCCAGTGCCGCTACCCTATTCCGTTGCGGTACACTTCCCGCTGCCGTGTCGGATCCGCTATCGGGTCGGGGCGCCGGTCAAACCAGACACGCATCTATCGGCGGTCGAACCGTTCGCGGGCCAGGTCGAAGACGCGTTGCGCGCATTGGTCGCGTCGCCGCAGTGAAGCACTGGCAGTGGATCGCATGGGGCGCCATCGCAGCACCTCTGCTTGCGGCGCTCGTACGCCTGGCGGAACCCGTTGTTCAGGCCAATCCGCCGGAGGCACTGCAGCACCTGACCGGACGAGCCGCCTTCTGGCTGCTTGTCGCGACGCTGACGATCCGGCCATTGCAGCGTGCGGGGTTACGCGGCGTGATGACCGCGCGCCGGACGCTTGGCCTCGGCGCATTTTTCTGGGCGACCATTCACCTGCTGCTGGTCCTGGTCTTCGACTACGCGCCTGATTTTTCCACTCTTGGAAGCGACCTGGTGTCGCAGATCCACCTGTCGCTTGGCCTGGGCGCCTGGCTGCTGATGTTGCCGCTGGCGCTGACATCGAACCAGCGCGCGATGCGTCGCCTTGGCCGACGCTGGGGACGCCTGCACAAGCTGGTCTGGCCGGTGCTGCTGCTGGCCTGGGCGCACCTGTACGCCAAGGAGCGTGTCGCGACCACGCTGCTCTGGTCGGCATCGCTTGCGGTTCTGCTGCTCATCGCCAGCCGGCTCGATTCAAAACGGCGTTCACGCGCTCCGCTATAATCTGACTTATGGTCTCTCCCCAACGCGAGCCCCTGCCCGAGCCGGTCGTTCAGGTCGTCACCAGCATTTTCAATGAACGGATCCCGTTCAACCGGCTGCTCGGTATGCGACTGACGGAACTGCGTCGCGGCTGGGCACGGATCGAGTTTGC
Organism: Candidatus Dadabacteria bacterium; assembly: GCA_003695505.1. Classification (GTDB taxonomy): domain Bacteria; phylum J088; class J088; order J088; family J088; genus J088. The sequence goes on from RFIY01000205.1 coordinate 2,463, forward strand.
CGCCAACGATGATTTGATCGGCGACGTCAGCAAGCAGATCCTGCATGGCGGCGTGCTCTGCGCATTGATCGATTCGGCCGGCGGCGCGGCGGCGATGTCATCGCTGGACTTTACCCGCGAGATGAGCGTCAACACGATCGACATGCGCGTCGATTTTCTGCGCCCCGCGGCGGGCGCGGCGTTCGTCATCGAAGGCGAGGCGATTCGCAAGGGGTCGCGCATCGTCTTCACCCGTGTCGATGTCCGCAACGGCGATGGCGTACTGGTCGCCGGAGGCCACGCGAACTACAGCATTCTGCAACGCAAACAGGTCAACGAACCGCCACAGGAGTTTCTGAAACGGTGGGTACAGGACGGAGAAGACCGTGACGACTGAAGAGCGCCGCCGTCATCGCCGGCAGGTCGCGCGCCTCGCCGTGCGCATCCGGCTCAATTCCATCGACGAGCTGGTCGAGGAATACGCCCGCGATATTTCACTGAGCGGCATGAGCCTGCGCACGAATCAGCCAATCGCCGA
>RFIY01000206.1 GCA_003695505.1 Candidatus Dadabacteria bacterium
CACCCGCATCGACGTCGGTCGCCAGATGCGCGCCGCTGCGCTCGACCGCCGACTGAAACAGGTGAATGCGTCGCAGCAACGTTTCGCGTCGAATGCCGCGCTTGTGGTGGACGCAGAGGCTGGTGGCGACGAGCGCGGTCGGCGTAACGGTGATCAACCGCTGGATGCCCCAGAGGATGTCATAGCCAACCTTGCGGGCCTGTTCCAGCGTGGTGACCCCGGGCGCGTCGGCCTGCAGGGCGCGCAGCGATTGCGGTTCGCCGAAGCGGACATAGACTCGGCCATACTTGCGGCGCAGTTTGCGCCGCGCGGCCAGCAGCGCGCCGACACTTTCTTTCTGTTTTTCGCCACCCTGCGCTTCTCGCACCATCGACGACTCCTCGAGAACCGACTCGTAGTCAATCGCGATCGGCACGACCTGACATTCGGTGTGCTGGAGGCTGGCCTGGGCGTCGAGCAGCATCGTCAGCAGACCGAACTTCGGCGGCATGATCTTGCCGCTGCGGCTACGCGTTCCCTCGATGAAGAACTCGATGCTGTAGTTTGCCCGCAGCAGCGCGCGGATATACGAGCGCAATGCGGCCTCGTAGGTCTGATCACCGAGAAAGCTGCGGCGGATGAAAAACGCGCCACTGCGTCGGAACAACGGCCCGAGCGGGAAAAACGACAGGTTGTCGCCGGCGGCGATGTGGGGCGGGATCAGTTCGTGCTGTTTGAACAGATACGAGATGATCAGATAGTCCATATGCGATTTGTGGCAAGGGACCAGGATGACCGGCCCACGGCGGGCCGCATCGCGAATACGTTCCAGTCCCTCCATATCGACGTTGAAGCCCTCGTAAATGCGCTTCCAGACGCGGCTCAGTACGAACGCCAGAAACCGGATCGCGCTCCAGCGAAAGTCCGCGGCGATTTCATCGAGATTTTCCTCGACTTCGGCAAGTACCAGGTCACGGCTGACGCCGCGTTCACGCGCGACTTCGTCGACCACTTTCTGAACGGACGGATCGTGCAGCGCGCGCTGGATCAGGCGCTGGCGCGGAATCAGCCGTGGACCGAGGTAGGCGCGCTCGGTCTGGGCGAGGTGATACCGGATGGTCAGCCGGACCTTGCGTGCCAGACGTGCGTCGTCGTCAGGGTCCTCCTGCACGAGCTGCGCCAGATCGACGGGATCGGCAGCGACGATCCGGCTGCCGCGCGCGCCAAGCACAACCCACATGATGCGCCGGAGCAGGCCGGCTCGTTCACGCGGACGAAACAGGATCTCGAGCAGGCTGCGCTCGACCCGACGCGGCGACAGGTCCCAGAGGATCGTGATCGGGAGCAACAGGATGCGCTCGCCACCGCGTGACGCGCCGACACTTTCCTCGATCAACGTAGCCGCCTGCTGGGCCTGAGGCCCATCCAGAAACAGCAGTGCGCGTGCCGGCAGGGTATCCGGCCCGACCGGCATCAGGCCAGCGATCACCGGCGGTTCCGAAATGCGGGCGCGCCGGCAGAACGAGCGCCAGACCAGCACATCGACCCAGTTGGCCTTGCGCATCACAAAGATGACCCGTGCCTGCTCGCTCAGATCGCGGATACGTTCAACCACGTCCGTGGGCACCGGAATCCGTTCCAGCCACGGCCGCAACAGCACGCCTAGCAGACGCACGAGTAATGGCAATCGACTGCTCGCGTCACTCATTGGATCATCCTCCACTCGCCAGCCGGCCCCGACCCGGCAGATGAGCAATCAGCCGCGAGGCCGCTGGTTCTTCCGCGCTGTACGGACGGATCATGCGAAAGCTCTGAAAGCCCCCGCAGCGTGGACATGTAACCGGATAACTTCGGGACAGTTCTCCACACCCGCCACAGCGCCACAGAAACGGCAGATGGCGCCACGCCCAGGCCGCCCGTTCCATATGCGCGGCGGCGTCGCGGTAGTGACCGCGATCGTACTCCAGAACGCCCTGCACGATGTCGGCATGCGCCGCAGCCGGCTGATCAGGCGCAATCGAGGACAGCCGTCGCGTTGCCTCTTCGACCAGGTCATGTCGAAGCGCCAGCCAGCCTGTTGTCAGCAGAAACCACGGATCGTCACGCACGTCGGACAATTCATCGTCCAGGCGCGCCAGCAAAGCCACCGGATCCAGCTCGTCCTGCAGAAGCCGTTGCGCAAGGAGCAGCAGATCGGGATTGCCCGTGTTGCGGAATCCCTCGATACCCGTCCGCGCCGCGGCTACCGGCTCACCACGCGCGACCTGCGCCTGAACCGCAATCGCGTAGGGCGCGTACCAGCCAGAATAGTGTTCCCGCACATATGCGGCTTCTTTCAATGCGGTTTCGAAGCGTCCGTCCTCGATCAGCCGTTCGGCCAGGCGAATGCGCAATTGCATTTCCTGTTCGCTGAGTTCGATCTCTTCCTCTGGCGCGGGGGGATCGACCTCCCGCAGGCGCTCAAGTATTTCAAGTGCTTCGTCCTCGCGCCCCAGCGCCGCCAGCATGTCGATCAGGCGCCGCAGCGTCGAGCGCCGCACGACGGATCCAGCACGAATGCGCTCGAGCACATTGCGAATCCACAGTTCCTGCTCGCCCGCAGCTTCGTACAATGCGCTCCAGCGCAGTGAAAGTGCCGCTTCGGGGAGGCGTGGCAACAACCCGAGCAAGGCCACTCGGGCTTCTTCATGACGGCCCAGGTCGAGTAGCAGGCGAATATGCCAGTACTGCAGCCCCAGATCGTTTGGCTCGGCATTGGCGGCTTCCCGGATACGTTGTTCCGCCTCGTCCAGCCGGCCTTCACCGTAGGCGGCCTGGATTGCGGTGCGCACCTTGCGGCTCAATAGCCGTGGCAGCAGCTCGGACGGTTTGTGCGCGACCCGCAGCCGCCAGCGCGCAGCAATACTTAGAGAGACGGAAAGGCCCAGCAGAAACGACACCGCGACCAGCGCGACCGTCGGTACCGGCGCGCGAAAGCTGCCAATGCGCAGCTCGATACCCGGCGTCAACAACGAAACCGCGGCCAGATGCAGGATCGCGGCCGCAGCCAGTGCAGTCCACAACCACGGGGAACGTACAGTCTTGAGCATAGCCTCCGCCAACAGAACGGTCCGGTTCAGTGCCCTACATGATACGGGTGGCCGGTGAGAATCGTCAGAATGCGATAGATTTGCTCGGTTGCCACGGCTGCCGCGAGCTCGTGCGGCATCGTAATCTGGCCAAATGCCCAGCGCGTCTGGGCTTGCGCATCTCCTGGCCAGCCGTCGGCGCCGCCGATCAGAACCCTGACCAGTGGTGTCGCGGACAGTTCGCGTTCTCGCCATTGGCGCGCCATCTGTTCTGTCGAGTATGCCGTACCGGCGGGATCACAGAGAATCGTCCAGCCATTGCCGGCAAACGGACGACGACCGGCGCGTTCGATGACCTCGAACGAACGCTGCCGGGCAATCCGCGCGCCCCAGTCGCGGATCATTTCGGCGGCCGGCCCGCCGCGCAGGCGGAAGGCCAGATGCAGTTCGATTTTCATCTCTTCAGTGGGGAAATAACCGGCTCGGCGCGTCAGGACGCCAGCGGCAGATCGAGCTCGGCAAGCGGAATGCGTGGCGCATCAAGCCACAAACGCTCGAGCTCATAGTATTCACGGGTTTCCCTGTCAAATACATGGACGACGATATCTCCATAGTCGACGAGGGCCCAGCCGGTTCCCTGTCCTTCGCTGCCGTAGGGACGAATGCCCTGCTCGCGGCAGGCATCGACGACATGGTCCACGAGTGTATTCGCATGACGCTGACTGGTGCCCGAACAGAGTACGAAGACGTCGCAGACGCTGGATACTTCGCCGACAACGACAACCTGAATATCTTCGGCCTTGCGATCATCCAGTGCGTGGACGATCGTCCGCAACAGATCGGCGGTGTCAGTTCGCAGGTATGGCAGTGGAGATGTGTCGGGACTACTGGAGGGGTCGTCCATATGCCTCAGGTTTTCCTCTGATGTACGGGCTGACAATCGTGGTCCGCGGGCGCGGACGGCGCATAAAGATGCTGCGCACGGATCCAGTTCGCAATGGTTTCAGGGACGAGGCCATCGATGGATTTCCCTGCTGCCAGGGTCGCGCGGATCTCGGTCGATGACAACGAGACGGGCGTCATGTGCAACACGCGGATCCGTGTCGTTGCATCATGGTCATCCCGGCGCTGGAGGTTCCATTCCTGACCATCGTTGGTTGTATCATAGCAAATGCCCGCCACCTGCTCAATGTTCCGAATCACTGCACGGACGTCGATTTCGTACCCCGGCCGGGGAAAAACCGCCAGATTCGCGCGCCTGAGTAATGCGTCCGGGGACCGCCAGCGCGCGAAGTCGACGAACTGATCCGCGCCGATGATCAGCCACCATTCGTCGGCCTGCAGCCGCGCTCGCAGCGCTTTCATCGTGTCGATGGTGTAACTCGGGCCGTCCTGCCTCAGCTCGATCCCGCAGGCGTCGGCCCGCGGCACCAGTTGCGCAAGGCGACGCGCCATTTCCAGCCGCTGATCGGGCGTTGCCGACGATGGAGGCTTTAACGGACTTTGTGCCGCCACAACGAGCAGCAGGCGGTCGAGACTCAGTTGTGCAACGGCCTCGCGAGCGACCGACAGATGCCCATTGTGCGGCGGATCGAATGCACCGCCAAAGACACCATACCGCACTGTCATCAGACCCGGATCTGCCCCTCGCCGACGACCACGAACTTCTCGGACGTCAGCTCCTCGAGGCCCATCGGGCCGTACGCATGAAGCTTTGTCGTCGAGATACCGATCTCTGCACCCAGACCGAGCTGCCCGCCATCGGCAAAGCGCGTCGATGCGTTGACTGTGACGGTCGAGCTGTCAACCAGACGCACGAACAGCCGGGCACGGTCCTGATCCTGCGTCACGATGGCCTCGGTATGCCCCGATCCATAACGCTCGATATGGGCCGCAGCAGCTTCTACACCATCGACGACGGCAATATTTGCGATGTAATCGAGATATTCCGTCGCAAAGTCGGCCTCGGACGCCGGTTCCAGAGAAGCATCGATGGCGAGTGCCCGTTCGTCACCCTTGAGCGTGACGCCGGCGGCGCGCAGGGCGTCAATCAGACGCGGCAGTGCGGTCTCGGCAATCGCGGCA
>RFIY01000207.1 GCA_003695505.1 Candidatus Dadabacteria bacterium
ATTGCCGCGGTACCCAACCACTACCGGCTGGGGTATACGGCGAACGGAATGAGCGTCTGGGACGTCGCGGATGACGTCGTCGATGAAGTTGGCGAGCGCGTGGCGGCGCTGTCCTTTGTGTCACACTGCTACCGGCGGCCCCGCCGTCTGCCGGTATGGCCGTACAATCTGTTTGCGATGGTTCACGGGCGCAGTCGCGACGAGGTGCATGCGCGCGTAGCCGAGATCGAGACGGTCATCGGCGAGGCCGCCCGCGCGCACGATGTACTGTTCAGTAAACGTATCCTCAAGAAGACCGGTGTCCGCCTGCGGAAGGAGCCCCGCTGATGTTTCGTATCTCCCGGTATCTGCACGTCGCTGCTGGTCAGTCCGTGCCGCCGCACCGTACGCCCTCGGCGCCGGTCGTGATCTGGAATCTGTCGCGCCGTTGCAATTTGCGTTGTCGCCACTGTTACACCGTGTCGGAAGACCGGGCGTATCCGGGTGAATTATCGACCGCAGAAGCCTTGCGTACGATCGAAGATCTCTGGCAGGCGGGCGTCCGGGTGCTGATCCTGTCGGGTGGCGAGCCGCTGTTGCGGCCGGACATTTTCGAACTGTCCGAGGCCGCGCGCGAGCGTGGGTTCTATGTCGCCCTGTCGACGAACGGCACGGCGATCGACGACCAGAACATCGAGCGGATCGCCGCCATGGAATACAGCTATGTCGGCATCAGTCTCGACGGGATCGGGGCGCGCCATGACGCGTTTCGTGGACGCGAGGGCGCGTTTGATCAGGCGCTGCGGGGATTGCGCCTCTGCCGCGACGCGGGCATCAAGACCGGCATCCGCTACACGCTGACGGAGCTCAATGGTGAGGACTTTCCCCGCCTGATCGATCTGACCCGCGAGGAGGGCATCGACAAATTCTACCTGTCTCACCTCAACTACGGCGGACGCGGCCACTTCAACCGCGCCCGCGATGCGAGTTTTCGCCGGACGCGCAACGCGCTCGACCGTTTGTTCGAGGCGGCCTGGCGTGACGTGCTCGATGGCAACGGCCGCGAGTATGTGACCGGCAACCATGATGCCGATGCCGTCTACCTGCTCTACTGGCTCCGGGACCGCGTCGATGAAGCGGCCTGGCAGCAGGTCGTGCGCGAGCTGCAGGCCTGGGGAGGCAATGCGACCGGGTTGCACGTCGCCAACATCGACAACCTCGGCAACGTTCACCCCGATACGTTCTGGTGGGACGAGAACCTCGGCAACGTGCGCGAGCAATCGTTTCGCGAGATCTGGTTCAATCCCGATCATCCGCTGCTGCAAACACTCCGCAAGCGCCCGAGGGAACTCGGTGGGCGCTGCGGCGCGTGTCAGTGGAAAGCGATCTGCAACGGCAGCAGCCGTGTACGCGCGTTGCGCCTGACCGGAGACGTGCTCGGCCCGGATCCTGGATGTTACCTGACAGACGCAGAGACCGGTATTGCCGGCGACGCGACCGCAGCCGCGTTGCCGGACGAGCAACGAGAGCGGGATCGTGCGTATGCCGAGGTCTTTCGCGTCGGCGCTCGTTCCTGAACCATGATGCGCCTGCTGCTGGTGCTGATTCTGGTTCTGCTCTGCGGCGCGCACATCGCCCGCGCCGATGCGTCGGGCGTGTATCAGACCAACTGCGCATCGTGCCATGGCGCGGGTCGGGAGGGGGGATCCGGTCCGCCACTCGATCCAGGTTCGTTGCAGCGACTCAGTGATGCAGAGCTGAGCCGGATCGTGCACGACGGCCGCACCGCAACGCAAATGCCGGCCTTCGCCTCGCAGCTTTCCGATCCGGCAATCGCCGGGCTGGTGCAATGGTTGCGGACGCCGCTGGCCGAGGAGCTCTCCTGGGCGCTGACCGACATCGTTGCCTCGCATACGGCAACGCCGGTTTCGCCTGACGTCACGGCACCCTATGCGGATCCGTGGAATGTGTTTGCCGTCGTCGAAAAGGGCGCGCAACGGATCGTGACCATCGACGGCGAACGTCTCGAAGTGGTCTGGCGCATGCCCTCCGCACCCGCGGTTCACGGTGGCATCAAGTTTTCGCCCGACGGTCGCTTTGCCTTCGTTGCCTCGCGCAAGGGATGGGTAGAAAAGTTTGATCTCTGGACCGGTGTCCGTACGGCGCGCATTCGCGTCGCCCGGGCGACGCGCAACATCGCGGTCGCATCGGACGGCCGGACGGTCGTCGCAGGCAATCTCGTTCCGCCGACGCTCGTTTTTCTGGATGGTGACGATCTGAGCCTGAAGCAGGTCCTCGATGTCCGGACTGCGCAGGGGCGATCGTCCCGCATCAGCGCGGTCTATGATTTGCCGAAGACGCGGCAGTTTCTCGCCCTGCTCAAGGATGCGCCGGAACTGCTGCTGATCGGCGAGCCAAAGGGGCACCGCTGGAAAATGATCCGCGACGCGGGCAGTGAGGAGTTCGCGCGCAGCGTCCCTGCGTCCGTGCTGCGGCGTCTTGCGCTGCCCCGCCCATTCAATGACCTGCTGATCACGCCCGATGAGCGCCGCGTGTTCGGTGCGACGAGAGGCGCCAGCGGGCTGTTGCTGGTCGACCTGGACTCGGGCGCTGTCGGCACGGAAATGCCGCTGAGTGGCTTGCCGCATCTGGCGGCGGGTGCGTACTTCGAGCGTGACGGCCGTGTGCTGGCGGCCGCTCCGGATCTGGAGCACCCCATGGTGCATATTTTCGACCCCGTCGCGGCGTCGATCGTGACCGATGTCGCGATGCCCGGGCGCGGTTTTTTTGTTCGCGCCCACGAGCAGGCGCCGGACCTCTGGGCCGACGTGTTCTGGGGTGACGCGCGGGATCAGATGGTCGTCATCGACCGGCAATCGCTGAAGATTCGCAAAATCCTCGTGCCGCGCGCCGGGGCGACCTCCTCCCACGTCGAGTTCGACCGGCATGGCCGTTACGCGCTGGTCAGTATCTGGGAAGACGACGGCGCGATCGTCGTCTATGACGCAAGAACGCTAGCCGAAGTCAGACGTATCCCGCTGCGCAAGCCGGTCGGCAAGTACAACAACTGGAACAAGGTGAAGGGCTCCATCGGGACGAGCCACTGA